>JBOHED010000724.1:0-8084 GCA_050700915.1 Actinopolymorphaceae bacterium
GGCGATCGTGCACGAGCACGACCTTCGCCGCGCGCAGCGCAACTTCATCTAGCCCGCAGCTGTCCACGCGATGAACGTCGACGAGGCGCGGGCGTTCCTGCATGAGCATCGCCGCGGTGTGTTGAGCACATTCCGCGGCGACGGCATGCCGCAACTCTCACCTGTCCTCGTCGGCCTCGACGCCGACGGCCGTGCGACGGTGAGCACCCGCGAACCCGCTTACAAAGTGCGCAACCTGCGCCGTGATCCGCGGGCGACATTGTGCGTTTTCACCGACGGGTTCTTCGGCCCGTGGGTCCAGGTCGAGGGGACCGCGAGAATCGTGTCGCTGCCGGACGCGATGGAGCTTCTCGTCGACTACTACCGGAACGTCGCGGGCGAGCATCCGAACTGGGACGACTACCGCACGGCGATGGAACGGGAACGACGGTGCCTGATCCGGATCCGGATCGACCGCGCCGGACCGTCCGTCTCCGGCTGACCGGCCGTCATGGAAGTTCGGCGCCCGGGACATGAAACGGCGAGGGCCGCCAGCCACGAAGCTGGCGGCACCTCGCCGTCGTCGCAGTCTTTGCCGTCGCCGATCCGTCAGTCGCCGCCGCGCAGGATGGCGAGGATTCGCAGGATCTCGATGTAGAGCCAGACGAGCGTGACGGTCAGTCCGAACGCAGCGAACCAGGCGTCCTTGCTCGGCGCCCCCTGCGCGATGCCCTTCTCGACGTAGTCGAAGTCGAGCAGCAGGTTGAAGCAGGCGAGGGCGACGCCGATGATCGCGAAGATCAGGCCGATGCCGCCGAAGCCGCTGACCCCGAGGTTGATGCCGAACATCCCCAGCAACAGGTTGGCCATCACGATGAGGAAGAAGCCCATCGTCGCGCCGATGACGAAGCGCTGGAACTTCGGTGTGACCCGGATGATCCGGAACTTGTAGACGGCCAGCATCCCGGCTGACGCGCAGAGTGTGCCGAGCACTGCCTGCGCCACGATCCCGGCATCACCGCCGACGTAGGCCGTGAGCACCTTGCTGACCAGGCCGACGAACACACCCTCGACCGCGGCGTACGACAGGATCACGGCGGGGTTGGTGACGTGCTTCAGCCCGATGAAGAACCCGAGCCCGAGTCCGACGAGGGCGGCACCGATCAGCCAGCCGAAGTGCGCGGGTTGTAGCGGTTGGGCGAGATACCAGGTGGCTCCGGCGACGATGATCAGCGTGCCGAGCGTCATCGCCGTCCGCGCCACGACGTCGTCGATCGTCATCCGGTCGCGCCGGGTGCCGAGCCCATCGCGGGCGGGTGCGTTGTACATCTCCTGGAGTTGTTCTGAGGTCATGGTCGACGCGTCAGCTGCGTGGCCGGCCGACGACCGGAACGCCTCGCGCCTGGAAAAGACCGGGTTCCTGCTCTGCATCGGTGTGTCCTCCTCCGCCCACGGCGGATCCGGTGGTGTGCGCGACATGGTAATGAATCGGCAAAGCCCGTGTCGTCACCCTACGAGACGATTCGTCGGGGTCAGGCGTTCCCGCGGGCTTCCTGGTGACCTGGTTGCCGGCATCATCCGCCCTCCCCCGTGCCCCCTACCCTTCGGCCCCCTCGTCGAGCAGGTGCAGGTCGGACTTGACGAGGGTCGTGGTGACCAGGAGCTCCATGATCAGGTTGTGGTTGAGGGTGTTGCCGACCGGGGGCGGGACCTCCTCTTCCAGGAGTCCACGCACCCTGCCGCTCAGTCGCCTGCGTACGTTCACGACGATGTGGGCCGCCCGGCGCCAGGTCCACTGCTCCGCCGGACGCAGCTCGGCGAGTTCGCTGGCGACCTGGGCCCAGGTCAGCGGCTGGGGCTGGGGTTCGTCCCGCAGGTAGCGCTGGCTGAGACAGACGAGGACCAGATGTTCGGCGGGCGTCAGCGACCAGACGTTGCGGCGGCGGGTGTCCGCCTCGTGCCCGCCCTCGGGATGCTGCGGCGTGGGCTTCGCGGCGATGCGTACCTCCAGCAGGTGTTCGTGCTCGGGCGCGACGATGAACAGCGGCGAGTAGCCGACCGGCAGCTCCGCACGATCGCCACCGAGCACGAGGCGCGCGTCGGGGAACCGGATCGGCAACCTACCGACATTGGTCAGGACCCACCGCGCGCCCTCGTCGGCGATGTATCCGTGCCGCCGACTGACATGCGGATCGTTCGGTCCGACGCAGACGTGGACCTCCGGCTCGTTGCGCCCGAAGACCAGCGTGAACCCGGCGTCCGGCGCGACACTCATACCGCCGGTGGTGCCCATGACGAACAACGTGCCCGGCTGCGCGGGCGGGAGTCCGTGGGCGAGGCTTCCCAGGTCCTTCGGCAGGAGGTTGACCTTGCTCGACGACGTGGCCGAAGCCTGGGACGCGGAAGCCGGTGACCTGGACTCCGGCGTCATAGCTCTCCTCTCTTCCAGCCGGCCCGACTCTCATCCACCCGACCCCGACCAGCTGTGGTGGCGCTAGCCGTCGGCTTTGGCTTCCGACGGCCGGAAGCTGAGGGTGCCTCCAGCGGTTCCGTTGCCGCCGGTGCTCCAGCCGCTCCCGGCAGGTTTTCCGTCCTGCAACACGCGGTATTCCATGGTGCCCGACACTTCGTACGCAAGTTGCCACTCGAACCGCTCCGGCGCCTGCGGCAGGTCGAGGGACCTCCGCCACGGGAGCTTGACGTTCTTCACCGTGGTGGAACGACCGTTCACGATGTACGTCAAGTTCGTGAGCGTGCCGCTCCCGGTGAACCTGAACTCCAGTACGCGAGGGGTTGGCGTGGCACTCGGCGTCGGTGTGTTCGACGGTGTGGGCGAGGCCGTCGGGCTCGGCGACTTCGGTGTCGGTCGGGGCGCCGACGGTTCCGAAGTGGAGCCGAGAGAGTCGGTCGGCTCCCGCTCGGGATCACCTGACAACAGGCTTCCGATGCCCACCGCGGCGGCGGTCACAACCACGACCACGGCCACGACCGCGGCGAGCACAGCCCAGGTGGCGACCCTCGACCGGCCTGCCGCCTCGCCTTCGCGCGGCGTCGGCAGGGGCGACTCAGCTGGCGGATTGCGCGCTTCACCGGCACTCCGGGCGATCGCCGTCGTCACCACGGGCGGCAACGCGAGCCGCCCGGAGGTCCCACCGTCCCGCGCCGACACGCCCAGTTCTCCGATCAGCTCGGACACGGAAGGTCGGGCGGACGGGTCGTCGTGCAGGCAGCACGCGATCAGACCGCGCAGGTCGTCGTCGGCGACCTCGCCCGCCCCGGCCGATCCGGCACCAACACCGGGCCCGCGTCCGGTGCAGGCGTAGGTCAGCATCGCGCCGTAGGAGTAGACGTCACTCTTCGGACCGACCAGGCCACCCGCCAACTGCTCCGGTGCCATGAACCCGTGCGAGCCGGCCGGGCTCCCGGTGGACGCGACGCCGTGTGGGTCCAGCTCCCGGGCGATGCCGAAGTCGATGACCCGCGGACCATCGGCGGTGAGCATCACGTTCGCCGGTGTCAGGTCCAGGTGGACGAAGCCGGCCCGGTGGATCGCCGCCATCGCCTCGGCGACGCCGGCGGCAAGGGACCAGACCGTGCGGGCGGTGAGGCCGCCGGCCATGCGTACGGCCTCCCGCAGGGTGACCGACGGGAGGAACTCGGTGGCGAGCCATGGCACTTCGGCGTCGGCGTCCGCGTCGAGCAGGGACGGGTTGTGCCCCCCACCCACCGCCCGCAACGCCGCCACCTCGCGTCGGAACCGCTCGGTGTAGTCCGGCTGCCCCGCGAAGTCGGCGTGCATCACCTTGACGGCGACCGCCCGACCGCCGGCCGATCGGCCGAGGTAGACGTTCGCCATGCCGCCCGTGGCGATGCGGGCCTGGATCCGGCACTGTCCGATCGCACGTGGATCACCTTGCTCGAGTGCCTCCACGGTCACCTCCACTCGGTGGGACGAGAGCTTGCACATGTCCGCTCGTGCCGACGAACACCAGCCCGGCCGCGGCCACCGGACCTGAGCTGAGCGTCGGATCGATGTCGTACGTCCACAAGACAAGGCCGTCGGCGGCATCGAGCGCGTAGACCGTCCGGTTCGGGCACGCGGCGTAGAGCCGGTCCCCGACCAGTCGGAGCGCGTTCGGCTGGCGGAACGAAGCCCCCTCACCCTTGCCCAGGCGTCGGGACCAGACCTCCTCGCCGGTGGCGGCGTCGAGGGCGAAGACGTTGCCGTCGATGGTGCTGAGGTACAGCACGCCGTCGCCGAGTTGCAGCCCGAAGCTGCTGTCGGAGCCTGGCCGCTGCCAGGCAAGACTGCCGTCGTCCGTACGGACCGCGTGCAAGGTGCTGGAGCCGTCGCAGAGGAAGACGTGACCCGACCCGACGTGCGGATAGAGGCCTTCGTCCACCGGGTAGGTCCAGCTGGTTCGGCCGTCGCGGACATCCACCGCGACCAACCGGGAGCCCACGGCGGCGACAAGACCGACCCCGGCGGCGAGTCCGTTGTCCGCAGGCACGTCGGCCGTCCATCGTTGCCGGCCGTCACGTACGCCGAGGGCGCGGATCCGGTCGCCGCCGAAGCAGACCACCGGGCCGGTCGCCGCCGGGCCGTGCCACAGGTACTCACCCGTCGACGGTTTGTACGCCCACCGCGTCGCGTTGGAGGTGGCGTCGATCGCGGAGACCTGCCACGCCGCTGACCTCTCGGCGCCTATCACGTAAGCGACACCACCGGCGATCCCGCCGAGTGTCTCGTTCGCGACGCGTGTCCACCGGACGTCACCCGTGTGCGGATCGATCCCGCGTACGTGCGAATCGTTCCATGCCAGCACCATCCCGTCCGCGACGCCGAGGTTCGGGTACGAGTCCGAGTCCGGGCCTGCCACCCGCACCTTCCACCGCGGCTCGGCCTGCGGGGGCGGGCCGGCCGGTGAGCGGGTCGCCCGACCCGAAGCCGAGGACAACACCGAGTCCGACGGCGAACCTGAGGGGGAACCCGATCGCGCACCGCGTCCGGCCGGGGATCCCGACCCGGCCGAGGGGTCGGTGCCCCGGTTACGCCACAGGGTCACCGCGGTGGGAGTCGCGACGAGGCCAGCGACCGCGAGCCCGGCGCCGGTGCTGATCAGCGCCCGCCGGCTCGGTCTCCTGCTCGACGTGCTGCTCGACCGTGCCGCAGGTGCGTCCGCCGCTCCCGGACCCTCGACCATCCTCGGATCCTCGGCCGCCCCTGGACCCTCGGCTTGGACAGGTCCGGGTCCACCTGCCCGCGCTGCCGGTTCGAGCGTTTCCGCACCCAACGCCGCGGGCGTCGCGGCCTGACCCGGCGGCGGTTCTCCTCCTCCGGCCGCTCCACCGGCCGCCTTCCGGGTGGAGTCGCCGGGTCGGGATAGGCCGAGCGCCTCTCCCGCACGCCGGTCGACTTCCTGGGCCAACTCCGGTGGCAGCCACCCGGTGCCTTGCAACGACTCTGTCCCCGGATCGAGCCGGACCAGCCGCTCCAGCAGGTCGGCGGCCGAGGGGCGTTCCTCAGGTCGCCGTCGCAGGCAGGACCTGATCGCGTCGTGCACGGGATGGTCGTCGAGCCCGCGGAGGTCCGCCTCCGCGCGGACGACCCGGCCGAGCGTCGCCCCCGGGGACTCCGCCGCGAACGGTTCCCTCCCCGTCGCCGCGTACACCAGCACCGCACCGAGGGAGAAGACGTCGCTGCCCGGGCCGGTACCGCCGGCGGACGCCTGCTCCGGCGACATGAACCCGATCGAACCGACGACCATGCCAGCCTGGGTGATGGCCGTGGCGTCCGAGGGCCGGGCGATCCCGAAGTCGATCACCCGTGGCCCACCGGCGGTCAGCATCACGTTTCCCGGCTTCAGATCGCGATGGACCACGCCGGCCCGGTGGATCCCTACCAGAGCTTCTGCCAGGCCGACCGCCAGCAGGCGTACCGACGCCGAAGGCATCGCACCCCACGTGGCGACCGCCTCCCACAACGACACTCCAGGGAGGTACGACGTCACCAGCCACGGCGGCCTGGCGTCCGGTCCCGCGTCGATTACCGGTGCGGTGAACAGGCCGCTGACCGCGCGAGCGGCGACCACCTCGCGCCGGAACCGGGCGCGGTACTCCGGATCGCCCGCGAACCTGCTCCTGATGACCTTGACCGCGACCTTGCGTCCACCGAGGGTCTGTCCGAGGTAGACGACGCCCATCCCGCCTTCGCCCAGCCTGGCGAGGATCTGGTAGTCACCGATCCGGTCGGGGTCGCCCGGCGCTGGTGGCTGCACCGTCCTCCTCCCCCGAGCGACCGGCAAAGACTGGCGATCTGGCAAGACTGGCGAGCTGGCAAGACTGGCGAGCTGGCAAGACTGGCGAGCTGGCAAGACTGGCGAGACTGCACAAAAACTCTAGCTCGTGCCAAACCGGGATGATCTCGTACGCCTGCTCCCACGATCCTCCCGGTGCGCCGTTCGGCTGGTTGTGGAAACCGCGCTGGCAGGCTAGCTTGGCGTACTAGCTAAATTTGGCTAGTACGAGGAGACTCGAGTGGCCAGTGTTGTTGACAGCGTGAGGACCGTGCCGTTGCTGCCCTGCGCATCGATCGACGAGATCACCTCGTTCTACGAGATGCTCGGATTCGCTCGTACCTACCACCAGGTCCGCCCCAACCCGTACGTGTCCCTGGAGCGCGAGCAGCTCCGGCTCGACTTCTTCGGCATCGCCGGTTTCAGGGCGGAGGACTCCTACGGCAGCTGCCTCGTGCTCGTGCCCGACACCGGGGAGCTGTTCGATGCGTTTGCCGAGGGGATGCGGGCCGTCCACGGCAAGCTGCTCGTCTCGGGGATCCCGCGGATGACCCGGCCCCGGAAGCGCAAGAACGCCGACAACCTGTCCGGATTCACCGTGATCGACCCGGGTGGGAACTGGATCAGGATCCACGCCGTCCGGGCCGCCCACGCCGATGACGAGCCCGCCTCGAGCGCACTCGCGAGGTCCATGCGCAGTGCGGTGGTGATGGGTGACTCCCACGGCAAGAATGACCAGGCCGCGCGGATCCTGGACAGCGCACTCCGCCGAGAACGCGACACTGCGACAGGTGCCGACCTGGTGGAAGCCCTGGCCTATCGCGCGGAGCTCGCCGTACGCCTCGATGACACCGCTGGGGCACGCGACTTCCTCGTCCAGGCCGGCGAGGTTCCTCTCACCGACGCCGAGCGAAACTCGCTCGCCGACACGACGGCCAGCCTGCATGATCTGACGTCGGCACTCCGGACCTGACGTAGCTCCCCCGGACGACCGCGGAGAGGATGACACCGATGTCGGTGGTACGCCTGCTCGTGCTGGGCGCAATCCGGAGGCGTGGCCGTGCCCACGGGTATCGGGTCCGCGCCGATCTCGAGGCCTGGGGAGCCCACGAATGGTCCAACGCCACGTCCGGTTCGATCTACCACGCGCTGAGGTCCATGACCGAACAGGGCTTGCTTCTTGCGCATGAGACCACCCCCAGCGAGGCAGGTGGACCGCCGCGCATCGAGTACGAGGTCACGAGCGAAGGCGACCAGACGTACGCAAGCCTGCTCCGCAAGGCGCTGACGAACCGGGACCCTCGCCTGGACCTGCTCGCCGCAGCCGTCGGTCTGATCGATGACCTGCCGCGCGGTGAGGCGATCGCCCTGCTTCGCACCCGCACGCACGCGATGGACCAATGGCGCGACAGCATCACCACCCACATCCCACCGGATGCCGACCTCGACACCTGGGGACCGGTGGGCGCCGTCATCGAACTGTGGCTGCACACCGCCGACAGCCGCACCACGTGGACCCGCCGGCTCATCGACCGCCTCGAACAAGGCGCCTTCCAGATGGCCGATGACCCGAGTGGGTAGCACGCCTGTGCCGCGTCCGGCTGTCCATCCGGAGCACGATGCGGTGGCTCAGGAGGTGGCTGGCTGGTACACCACCTGGGCGCCGGACGGCTCCGAGGTCAGCGAGCAGTGGTACGGATACCGGCGGGACCTCAGCCCCACCGAGACGCGCGTCGTTCTCCGCGTCGACGAGCCGGGCCAGGTGCCGGCCGCGCTCGCCGATGCCAGGGCGGCCAGCGGGATGCGTAC
>JBOHED010000725.1:0-5013 GCA_050700915.1 Actinopolymorphaceae bacterium
AGCCCTACCGAGATTCCACGCCAGGCACAACTGATCGCCGCAAACGCCGGGCTACAGTCCGACTACCGCCACCTGCTACCCAACGGCGAGTCGGCGCCACCGCCGGTGGCCGACGTCTGCGATCCCGACTACTCCGGGCAGCCAGCAATTGGCCCGCCGTGGACACCCTGATCGGTGGCCCCCACCGAGTCGTCGCCACACCGCGGTTCGCAGACAGCCCGTACCGCAGCGGGGTCGCTGCTGTCGACGAACTCACCGCGCCGTCGGCAGCAGCATAGGCCTCTGGATCTCAGAAGGGCCAGAGTGCCGGGCATCGACTCCTCGGCGACCGTGGACAACCTTGTGATCGTGGGCGTCATGTCGTGCGAACTCGTCTTTGAGACCGCCACCAAACAGCGTGAGCGTGCGGGCCCCCTCGACCACCCCGACACGCGACGCCGCCGGGGCGGCTCCATCGACGATGAACGTGCCACCGTGCATGGTTCCCGAATCGCCACGGCGAACACGTACGTCACTCCACAGGCCTCGCGGCCATCACGTCGATTGGAACGACTGGATCCGAACCCGCTACGTCGACCGCTCGAGAGCGAGAACACCCACTCGGCTACGTACTATCGCGCCGCCGAGGTTGTTACCGGGCAGAGCCCGTGGGACAACAAGATCGCCACCTTCCTAGGCTTCAAGGCCGGCGTCAACCGAACCAATCACGGCGACCTGGACCTGTCCACCGTCGTTAGCGACCGCATGACGACGGTAGCAGCGAGCCGCCTGCCCGTGACGGCGTTGTCGACGGCCGTACGGGCCAGCTCGGGTTACGCTTCGCGGTCCGGCTCCTCGGCGAGGGCGTGGAGGGCCTACCACCGGTTGGCGGGGCCCTGGGTACGCGGTCGGAGCCGATGTCACCTCGGGAAAGATCAACTACGAGATCGCTTGGGCCTTGTCCTGACGTCCGTGCCGACCTTCGCCAGCGCCACCTACGTGTGCTTCATCTCCGACGAGTTATCCCGGACGATCGTGGGCTGGAGAGTTGGCTGCAAATACGCATCGCAATGGTGCTCGATGCCCTCGAAGCGGTCCGCTGCTCCCGTGACACCCAGCTGTGCCGGGCGACCACGCGCGGAAGCCCGGCGCACGAGGCGGTGTCCGGTGAACACTCGGCGTCCTAGATCTTGCACTGGAGACTAAGCACGAACCCCGCCTCATGCCCAAGGCGCTCCGAACTTCGCCGCGTATACGCCACGCCGATCCCAACCGCACCAGCGACGCTGAATCGCCCCGGGTTTCGTGGAGGCTTGGTTACTTGGAACCAGCCCCGGTCGGGACGGGTGTCTGAGGGTAGTGCTGGGTCGTGATGTTGGCCCAGTGGTTGGCCTCGAACTCGGTGGGTGGGACGAGGCCGATCTCGCCGTGAAGGCGTCGGTGGTTGAACCAGTCGACGTATTCGGCGACAGCGATCTCGATGTCGGTGACGGACTTCCAGCCGCCCTCGGGACGCATGACCGGGTTGCGGATGCACTCGGCTTTGAACAACGAGTTCAGCGCTTCGGCCATCGCATTGTCATACGAATCCCCCTTCGATCCGAAGGACGCGACGGCCTCGGCTCCGGCGAGCCGCTCGGTGTAGCGAATCGCTCGATACTGAACCCCGCGATCGGAGTGATGGATCAGCCCGATGACGTCCTGGTCGGCTCGCTGCCGGGACCACAGTCCCATGGCGAGGGCGTCGAGCGCCAGGTCAGTGCGCAGCGACGTGGACACCTGCCAGCCCACGATCACCCGGCTGAAGACGTCCAGGACGAACGCGACGTAGACCCACCCGGCATGCGTACGGACGTAGGTCAGGCCGGCCACCCACAGCTGGTTCGGCGCCGTAGCGACGAACTTCCGCTTCACCAGGTCCCCAGGCCGTTCGGTCTCAGCGCCATCGCCGATGGTGGTCTTGCGCGTCTTGTCCCGGCGGATGCCACGCAGGCCCTCAGCACGCATCAGCCGCTCCACGGTGCAGCGCGCGACCGTGATGCCTTCGCGGTTCGGCCCGGCATGGACCTTCCGGGCGCCGTAGACACCCAGGTTGGCCTTGTGCGCGGCCCTGATGTCCTCGACCAGCTCGGCATCGCGCAACGCTCGCGCGGACGGCGGCCTGGTCTTGCTCGCGTAGTAGCTGCTCGGGGCGACCTGCACACCGGCCTTCTTCAGCACGGCGCAGATCGGCTCGACCCCGACCTCGCGCCCATCGACCACGTCGTGGCGATGGGCGTCGATGCAGGCCACTACCTGCTGATGGGGCGGTCGAGCTCCGCCGCGAAGAAAGCCGAGGCCGTCTTCAAGATGTGGTTGGCCCGCCGCAACTCACGGACCTCCTGCTCGAGCTGGGCGACCCGCTCGGCCTCGGCGGTCGTGGTGCCCGGTCGGACACCACCGTCGATCTCGGCCTGCCGGACCCAGTTGCGAAGGGTCTCGGGGTGCATCCCGAGCTGGGCGGCCACACGAGCGATCGCGCCCTGCTTTGTCGCCGGGTCCGCCCGCAGCTCCACCGCCATCCGGGTCGCCCGCTCACGCAGCTCGTCGGGGTACTTCCTGGGTGCTGCCATGACTCTCATCCTCCATGGTTTGAGAGCCTCCACCAGACCCAGGGCGATTCACAGACAGCCAACAACAGCCGTACTACCAGCGCATTCACGGTGGTGTCCTGGATTTCGCCGCGTATACGCCGCACGATGCCCCGACGAGTCGTTGCCGACCACACGGAGTAGATCTGATCGCGGTCGGTTATCAGTACTGCGTCGACACCTGGAGGACGTGATCGACCCATGCAGCCGCGAACAACTGCCTCGGTTTCGCGGACGGATCCACTCGCGCACACAGTACAACCGTCCGCTTTGAACGGCTGACGCGCAACAAGGCCTACGCTGACGCCGGAGTCGCGGGCGCGCTCGCCGCAAGACGGCATTGGTCGACGATTGGGCCCGGCACCTGCTGACCGGGCTTGGGGCGGCTGCCGCCCGACCGGTGCGCCCCGATCGTCGACGAATGCAAGTCGACCTATCCGCTCCCGTGGCGCGCCCTCTTCGCTTGGTCGAGTTGCGAGGTACTACCCATCCTGGTCGGGCATGTCGTTCTCGGATCGGTCGCACTGCTGACCGCCTGCCTGCAGGTCTGACCCTGGCCACGCCAGCGCCACCGTCGCATCCACCGGATCGCCGGCCGGGTCTGCGTGTTCGCAGGCGTACTTCACGGACTTCGCCGACCCTGTGGCGATGAGCTTGTACTCGTGGCAAGGCTGGCTTCCACGGCGGCGACCGCCCAGTCCAGGGGCAGGGCGAGCCGTGGCAGAGATCGCCACACGAGGAGTCGGAATTCTCTGACGAAATGTTCGCGACGCGGTACACCGAGTATGACCTGGAGAAGGCCAAGCACCACCGTCAGCACCAGCGCTACGGTACGCCGGAACCGCGCCCGCGCCGAGACGTACCCCGCTGGGCCTGTGACGTCCGCGACCGGCGCGCACGCGAGGGTGCACGTGCGGACATTCGGTCTGAGCCCTCCCGCGCCGGATCCACGGTCGTCCTGCAGTATCACCGTCTGTGCCGGTCCGGGGCGTGGCGGCACGCCGAGGGGTGCCGGTCCCGCTGCCGCTGGGCGGTAGCCTCTCGGGATGGCTGACCGCCCCAGGAACCCTGATGACCGCGGCTACGACTGGCTGTACGGGGAGAACCGTGACGAGGAGGCGACGCAACGGGTCCCGACGTCGCGCCGCTTCGGCGACCGCGACGGCGCCTGGGGTTCACACCGCGACCTACGCACCCGGGCCATGCCGGTGGGCGGGCGGTCAGAACGCCCCGGCTACGAGCACCGCGCGCGTCCCACCGGGCCGCCGCCTCCTCCCCCGCGCGGCCGGCGCTCCGGCGGCGGTCGCCGACCGCGCACCCGGCCGCGCCGGGGACGGCTCGTCCTGCTGGTCCTGCTGGCGTGGCTGCTGTTCCTCATCGCGGTGCCGGTGTACGCGATGTCGACCATCGACAAGGTCAAGGCCGAACCCAAGGGCGACCGTCCCGACAACACGCTGGGCTCGGTTTCCCTGCTGGTCGGCTCGGACAGCCGCGAGGGGCTGACCGCCAACGAGCGCAGGAAGCTGCACACCGGCAACGCCGGGGGCGAGCGCACCGACACCATCCTGCTGCTGTACGAACCGCCGTTCGGCGGAGGAAAGACGCTGCTGGTCAGCCTTCCGCGCGACTCGATCGTCGACGTCCCGGGCGTCGGCACCACGAAAATCAACTCCGCGTACGCATACGGTGGCCCCAAGCTGCTGGTCGAGACCGTGGAGGGCGAGACCGGCCTCTACATCGACAACTACATCGAGATCGGGCTCGGCGGGTTCGTCAACCTCGTCGACGCGGTCGACGGTGTGCGGATCTGCCCCAAGCAGCGGATGGACGACGTGAAGGCCGGCCTGCACATCAAGAAGGGCTGCCAGGATGCGGACGGGGTGACCGCCTTGGGCTACGCGCGCTCGCGACACACCTACTCCACCGGTGACATCGGCCGCGGCGAGGCGCAGCGCGAAGTCATCGGCCAGGTCGCGCACAAGGCCGCCTCACCGTGGTCGATGATCAACCCCTTCCGGTACATCGCCCTGAACACCGGCGGCGCCGACACCCTTCGCGTCGGTGAGAACGTCGGGCCCATCGACATGGCCCAATTCGCCTGGGCGGTACGCAAGGTCAGCGGCAAGAGCAAGGACGGCAAGACCTGCACGGTGCCGATCGCCGACCTGTCGGTGAACTGGGACACCGACCGTGCGCGCGCGCTGTTCGAGACGATGCAGGAAGGCGACACCAATCACGTCAGCAAGCGGCTCTGCAGCAAAACCGGTCTGCCTTACTAGCTAGTAGTGTGTCGCGGCTAACGTTTGGGATATAGGTGGCGGAGTCGGGTGCGGGCGTTGGCGGTGGTGAAGTGCCATTGGACTTGACGTTGGTTGGCATTGACTGCGTTCTGCCAGGCGGCGAG
>JBOHED010000726.1:0-1617 GCA_050700915.1 Actinopolymorphaceae bacterium
CGTCACCGGCGCGTGGTACGAAGCGTGGATCGTGTTCCCAGTCCTGCTCCTGGTCACGGCTGCAGGGCTATGCCTGACCGTGCCGGAGCTGACGAACGTTGTCGCCGCGGCTGTCCAGAGCGTCAGGCAGCGGCGACCGGCCAGGGACCCGGCGACTGCCTGCCACTGCGCACGTCGTACCCACACCGCACGCACCTCACACCGCGCACCTCAAACCGTGCGCGCCGCGCACCGCGCCGCCACCGTGTGTTGTTCCTCGGTCGGTATGTGCCGATCAGCCTTCGGGCGCGGGTGCGTCGATGAGTGCCTGGATCCCGTCGAGCAGGCGCTGGAATCCGAACTCGTGCGACACCGCCATCGATTCCGCGGTGCCCTTGTCGAATCCGCCGCTGTTCCAGATATGGGTCATCGTCGGATGGCGTTCGACGTCGAAGTACTCGTCCCACAGCAGGGTGCGATCGTGCCACCAGTCGTCGTTGGACTGGCCGGTGGCGCGTTCGAGTTCGTCGCTTTCCGCCGTACGACTGCACGTGGCGTCGACGTACGTACCGATGGCGAGGGCGGCGGCGTCCAGCTGCTGCGGGCGGAGGCCGGTGTCGACCAGCGTCGACAACACGTACTCCCGCTCGGCCAACATGCCTGGACCGATCGGCGGTCGGATGGTGGAGATGCGCCGTAGCCACGGATGCCGCTGGTACATCTCCAACGTGCGTTGGGCGTAGAGCTCGACTTGGGCGCGCCAACCCGACGGTCGGGGCGCGCCGGGGGCCGGAAGGGCCCGCTCGGTGAGAGCTTCGTCGACCATCAGGTCGATGAGATCGGGCTTGGAAGGTACGTACGTGTAGAGCGTCATGGCCGCCACGCCGAGAGACGCGGCCACGGCACTCATCGACATCGCCGGCAGCCCCGCGGTGTCGGCCAGCGCGATCGCCGCGGTCACCACCGCGCCGAGGGTGAGGCGCGGCTTGCGTCCCCGCGCCGGCTTGGTCTGCTCGCTCTCGGCGGGTGGCGCGGCGGGTGCGCGTGAACGACGCCACAGCATTTCCAGGAGCCGGTCGGGGTCCGCCCCGCCGCCGCTGTACTCGATCGTCATCGCCTGCTCGTCGCTCGTGTCGGATCCGAGAGTGATCCACCGTACGCATAACCCGGCCACACCCCGCCGTCGATGCGGCGATCCTACATTCTCGTATGGCGTACACTATTGCATTCTCGTATTACGTACGGAATATAGGAGGGGCGAAGTGACGATCCTGGTGACGGGTGCGACGGGGAGCGTCGGGCGGCTCGTGGTCGACCACCTGCTGGCGGCGGGGGCAACCGATGTCCGTGCCCTGACGAACAAGCCCGAGAAGGCGGCGCTGCCGAAGGAGGTCGACGTCGTCAAGGGCTACATCGGCCGGCCCGAGACCCTCCCACCCGCCCTCGAAGGCGTCGACCGGATGTACCTCGCACCGCTCGCCGAGACCGGGCACGAGGTCCTCACCCTGGCGAAGCAGGCAGGGGTGCGCCACGTTGTCGACCTGGCCGGACCGGAGGGCAACTGGTGGCACGACATCGAGGTGGCGGTCGAGGAGTCCGGTATCCCGTGGACCCACCTCGACGCCGGCGAGTTCATGG
>JBOHED010000727.1:0-5425 GCA_050700915.1 Actinopolymorphaceae bacterium
CGCGAGGCCGCGGACCTCCTCTGCCGACCTATGACACGCTCCTTGCTGGGGCAACTGCTCGCAGCTGCCGACGCCTGACTGCCCTCGTGGTCGGAGAAGAAGACGTCCGCGCCGGGGATCAGGCCGAGGACGGCCGTGGCACCAGAGGCGATGAGGACGACCTTTGAGCTTGTTCGCCTTCTCGGTGGCGATGAAGAAGTACGCGAAAGATTGCGAGCGCGAGTACGGCGTTCACGACCGGCATCCGGCCGAGGAAGCGCTCCACGTCGACGTCGGCTGTTGCCCGGCTGGCTTCTGCTGGGCATAGGTGCCGCAGCACTGGCGGGTGGTGTCGCTCTGGGCAATGGACTCGTGATCGCCACCGGGCACCCGGTGAGTGATCCCCAGATCCTCATCGAGGAACCGCTCTGCGGCCGTGCGCTCAGTGCCCTGGCGAGTGAAGTATCGGTCGTTGTACGGCAGCTCGTAGTCGGGTCTCACGCTGTTCGGGTGATCCTGTACTCCACCACGATCTCCCACGTCTCAGCTTCACGGGGTTGCCTCCTGCTCCGCGTCGGACAGGCGGCCGCACCAGCCTTCCTGTCGGCGCCCACAAGGCCTATCCGTGGCAGCACCCATCTTTTTGGCTTCCACCTACGCCGTCAGATGACCAGATTTGGCCACGTCGCGTGTCGTGCGAGGCTGGCCCGCAGCTGCGTAGCTTCATCGGAATGGGGAACATCACCGCGGCTCGGACCGCACTCGAGGCATGGGAGTCTGTTGTCGGCGCGGCAAAGTTGGAGCCGCTGCCCTTGGTCACCAACCCGGTCTGGCGTGTCGACGCCGAGGATGGCCGGCAGTTCGTACTCAAGCACCTGCCGGAGACCGCACCCGGCGTGGAGCCCGTCGAACAGTTCCGAGTGCTCTGCTACCTGCAGGCAGCGGGCGTCCCCGTCGCATTGCCGATCATCACCGACAGTGGGAGCATTCGCATGCCGGCCGGTGAACGCTCCTACGCGCTCATGCCCTTGGTGCCAAGCGATCGCTCCAACCATGAGCTTGGAACGGAAGCGTCGGCGACGGCATATGCGATCGGCACGGCAATAGGTCAGATGGACAAGGCGCTGGCTGACTGTCCATGGCAGGTTCACTCCTACATCGACGACCCGGCACCAGAGATCCTGGGGAAGGTGTTCCCAAAGCTGCCGGCCGAGATCACCCGACCCGTGTCGCCGTTCGTCGACCAACTCTGGGCCGCGGTGTCGAAGCTGCCCACACAGCGAACTGTCGGCGACTGCAACACCGGCAACGTCCTCGTCCACGACAGCCAGGTCAGCGCGTTCATCGATCTCGACCATCTGCCGATGGGCCCTCGTGTCTGGGACCTCAGCGACTATCTCGTCAGCCGACTGCGTATGCACCTCAGCCAACCCGATTCGGCCGAACGGGATACGGCAGCGATGCTTGCCGTCCTTGGACGCTATGTCGCCGGCTATCACCAGACCTACCCGCTGACACAGCGAGAACTCACAGCCGTCGTACCCCTCATCCTCGTGATCGACATCGGTCTCGCCGACTGGCGCCTACACGGCTGGGTGCCTGACCCCGATGGCTACCAGCAATGCGTGCGGTCCATCAGCTGGATCACTGCGAACCTCGACGTGCTTACCACCGCTGCGGGAACGCCACCCATGGTCGATTCCGTACGTACATAGGCGCCACGACATTCCACGGCTCGATTCCGCGCTGGTCGTCGTTCGCGATCCGCCTGGCGAACCACGAGGCATTCACAGCCCACCTCTGGCGTACGAAGGCGGTAGTGCTACTTCCTCGCCCGTGGTGGCTCGGCCGCTTTCTCTTCTCAGCAACGGTGGAGATGGTCGAGCGGTACGGATTCCAGCGTGTGCGCCAGACTCCGGCGGGACGCGGGCGGGACTGCAGCGAATCGAATGCGGAGAAATGGCTCACAGCGGCGCCTCCCCGTCGACCATTTCCCCGCATTGAACGTCGTTCAATCGTGGGCAGGACCAGATCGGCGAGGTACAAGGAAGGCGCCCTCATACAATCGCCGGCGGCCCGAGCACTTGACGGTAGCCCGCCTGCCGCCGGCCGTTTCCGCCTCCACGCAGCTAGAAGGCTGGAGCGTCGAGGTTGGCGAGCAGGGAGCGGATCAACCTGCCGGAACGTTCGATGCAGGCCTGGTCGTTCTCATCCACGCCGATCCAGAGCGAGGACAGGGCGATGTCCAGGGTGTGCAGGTCCAACCGCCGCCGATAGGTCTCGTCGGAAGGGGCGCCGTAACCGGCCAGCAGTGGCGGTAGTTCCAGCTGCGGCCCGCGAACCCTGAGCACTGCCAGATCGTGTACGGGTGCGCCAGACTTCCAGTCGCCGAAGTCGATGATCCCGCTGACGTGAACCGCTTCGCCGTCGCTGCCGTCACCGGTCACGAAGATGTGCTTCGGGCTGAGGTCGCCATGGCACAGCACCCAGCGCTCACAGGAAAGTCGTGGGCGTACCCTTCCAGCAGG
Organism: Actinopolymorphaceae bacterium; assembly: GCA_050700915.1. Classification (GTDB taxonomy): domain Bacteria; phylum Actinomycetota; class Actinomycetes; order Propionibacteriales; family Actinopolymorphaceae; genus Thermasporomyces. The sequence goes on from JBOHED010000727.1 coordinate 2,508, forward strand.
TCCAGGATCCGGTCGAACTGCGTAGCCGAGAACCCGCCGGCCAGGATCTGGTCGCGTTCGGACCTCCGGTCGGCCAGTTCGGTCGCCATCGCAGTCGACCAGTCGCGTTCGTTGTCGACACGTACCCCGTTGAGTCGGGCGATCAGGCCGCCGATTTCGGCGAGAAGGTCGTGCCGTTGTCGCTCCGACAGGCGGTCGACGACCTCGGCGAGCGGACGGCCGGGTGCCGTGCGCTGCACCATGACGGGAAACTCGGACCCGTCGATCCGTATGGCGTCGAGCAGCAGGATCTCCGGAGCAGGTACCCCGGCGGCACGTGCCTGTCCGATCGCCCAGGCCTCGGCCGCCGACCTCGTGGAGTCTCCGCCGAACCGCAAGATCCGGACCACCACATCCTGCCCGTCGACGCACCGGACCCGGTAGACCTCGTTGTCGTACCCCTCCACGATTCGGTCCACCCGGTCGCTCCGGGATCCCACCGCATTGCGTACGAGGGCGGCGAGCACTGGCCGCGGAGTGCTCACCTGGGCGTGCCGCCATTCCACAAACGAGCCGGGCTGCGCCGTCATGCCGGCAATTCCACCAGCGCGGCGGTCCTGGATCAAAAGAGTTTCGCCGGTCATCCCCACAAGGACCAAGCCATGATCGCCAATCTTTCAGGATGCTGTGGACTTGCAAGCCGTCTCCTTGCGTTCTATAACTGATAGAACAGTTCTATAACTCAGATGAGGTGCGATCATGACCGGCGTTCTGGCACGTACGCAGGAAGGCGGGCGGCTCGCGATGCGCGAACCCGGCCCAGCGGGACGGTTTGGAGGCTTTGGCGGCCGCTGGGTGCCGGAGTCGCTGGTGCCGGCGTGCCAGGACGTGGCGGATGCGTTCTCCGAGGCGTGGGGCGATCCGGGATTCCGAGGCAGCCTCACGCGGCTACTGGCCGTGCACGTGGGTCGCCCCACGCCGGTGACGCCGGCCGTACGCCTGTCGGCCGAGCTGGGTGTGACCGTCCTGCTCAAGCGTGAGGATCTGGCGCACACGGGCTCGCACAAGATCAACAACGTTCTGGGGCAGGTGCTGCTCGCCCGGCGGATGGGAAAGCAGCGGCTGATCGCTGAGACGGGTGCAGGCATGCATGGCGTCGCCACCGCGACCGCGGGAGCGTTGCTGGGCTTGCCGGTCATGGTGTTCATGGGCGAGCGCGACATCGAGCGGCAGGCGCACAATGTCTTCCGGATGCGGCTTCTCGGCGCCGAGGTGGTCCCGGTTCGGGCGGGCAGCCGCACGCTCAAGGACGCGACCAGTGAAGCGATGCGCCACTGGGTGGGAGCGGCGGACGAGGCGTACTACTGCATGGGCTCGGTGACCGGTCCGCATCCCTACCCGTGGATGGTCCGGGAGTTCCAGCGTGTCATCGGTGAGGAGGCGCGCGCCCAGTGCGCCGCCGAGCTGCCGGCCGGCATCCCTGACTATGTGGTGGCGTGCGTGGGCGGCGGCTCCAACGCGGCCGGCACCTTCGCCGGATTCGCCGACACCGGCGCGCGGCTGGTGGGGGTCGAGGCCGTGGGCGGTGCCGGCGCGACCGGCGGCGAGATCGGGGTCCTGCACGGGTTCCGGTCGCTGTTCCTGCAGGACGTGCACGGGCAGGTCCGGGAGGCACACTCGATCGCGGCCGGACTGGACTATCCCGGGGTCGGTCCCGAGCACGCCCACCTACGCGACATCGGCCGGGCCCGCTATGTCACCTCCGGCGACGATGACGCGGTGGCGGCGGCGGTCCGGCTGGCCCGCACCGAGGGCATCGTGCCCGCGCTCGAGTCAGCGCATGCGGTGGCATGGGTCCTGCGCGCCGCCGGGTCGGACGAGCTGCCTGCCGGATCGACCGTCCTGCTCACCATTTCCGGCCGCGGCGACAAGGACGTCACCACCCTCATGACGCGTACGGACGTGACCGCATGACCGAACGAACTGAGGTCATGAATCAACACAGCACCACCCTGGAGCAGCACCTGCGTGCCCGCCGCGAACGCGGCCGGAAGCTGCTGATGCCCTATCTGACCGGCGGCATCACTCAGGACTGGGTGGAGTACCTGCGGACCTTCGCCGATGCCGGCGCCGACGCCATCGAGGTCGGCATTCCGTTTTCCGATCCGACCCTGGATGGCAAGACCATCCAGGAGGCGTCGGACGCGGCTCTCGCCCGCGGGGCCACGCCGCCCGACATCCTCGCCGCACTCGCGCGTGCAGGAGTGGGCGTGCCGATCGTCGTCAGCACCTACGCCAACCTGGTCCTGCGAACTGGTGTGGACCGGTTCTGCGCGGCTCTGCGCGCGGCCGGCGTGAGCGGACTGATCGTTCCCGACCTGCCGCTTGAGGAGGCCGGCGACGTCGAGCGGGCTGCAGCCGGAGCCGACGTGGAGCTCGCCCTGCTCGCCACGCCGGCCACGCCGCCGGAGCGGTTGCATGAGATCGCGGCGCGCAGCCGGGGCTTCGTCTATGCGGTCTCACTGATGGGTACGACGGGCGAACGGGAGGAACTCGCGGCGTCGGCGGCGCACCTTGCCAGGCGGATCCGAGCGGCCACCGATCGGCCCGTACTCTTGGGCTTCGGCGTCTCCACGCCCGAACAGGCCACCGCCGCTTCCCAGTACGCCGACGGCGTGATCGTCGGCGCGGCGATCATGCGCAAGGTGCTCGACGGAGCCGGTCCTGCGGCGACAGGAGCGTACGTCGAGGCCTTGCGCGTCGCGCTGGACACGGCGGACGGACATGCGGGCCCACGGACGGCCGAGGCAGGCTTGGGAGACACGACCTAGGGGCTGACCGGACGAGAATGACCCACGACGCCAGACACGAGGCGAGGTATCGCCGGATCGCCCGAGACCTCGAGGCAAAGATCCGGGCCGGACACTACGCGCCCGGGG
>JBOHED010000728.1:0-6878 GCA_050700915.1 Actinopolymorphaceae bacterium
GACATCCGCAGCTGGATCGAAACCTGGAACGATAACCCACGCCCCTACGTGTGGACCAAGACCGCTGACGAGATCCTCGACAGCATCGCCACCTTTTGTAAACGAACCTCAGGCGCGGGACACTAGGACCTACTCCTCGATGAAGAACTGCTCCGGCCTGGTCGGACCCGGGTCGGGATAGAGCCAGGCTTCGGGCACCGACTTCGGTACGTTGTGCAGGCTGTCCTGGACGACGTTGTAGCCAACCGCCGGCAGGACCAGCCCGATGACGTAGAACTGCTCCTGTGCGATCCGCAGCACCTGCATGAACAGGTCCCGCTGCTCCTGCGGGTCGATCGTCGCCTGGACCTTGCCGTAGAGCTCCATCTGCTCGCGTGCGTACGCCGGCGGCTCTGCCCCGTTCTTACCCCCGGAGGTGTACCAGGTCGCCCAGTCCACCGCGAAGTAGGAACCTCCGCCGTACGGGAAGTACCAGGTGGGGTCGAGCAGCGCGTCCCGCAGGCCCGCGTTTCCGTCGTACATCACAGCGTCGTGCTGGTTGGCTTCGACACGTACGGTGAAGAGCGAGTCGGCCTCACTCTTGACCTGCATCTGGACCCCGACCTCGTTCCAGTAGCCCCTGAGCAGTTCGGCCGCGTCGACCCACGCCGGCTTGAACCCGGTGGGAATCTCCACGCTGAAAGCGATCCGCTCGCCGTCCGGGCGGAGCCGGAAGCCGTCCGCGTCCTTCTGCCGCAGACCGGCACGATCGAGATGGTCTCCTGCCTTCGCCACGTCGTAGTCGGTGTACTGGGTGGCCAGCTTCTCGTCGAAGTACTCCGACTCCCGACGTGGACCGACCTGCCAGGGTTCGCCCTGCCGCTGGAACACCGCACGGATCACCTCGGGCCGGTTGATGGCGTACGAGAGTCCGATCCGGAAGTCCCTATTCTGGAAGACCTTCCGCAGCACCGGATCGCGATGGGTGAGGTTCAGGGCGACGATGGCGTCGTTCATCGTCGACGTCACCCAGTCGACGAAGTGGAACTTCCCCTCCGTCCGGGCTTTCGCCATCACCGGCTTGTTCTGCAGTGTCAGCAGGTCACTCGGCGGAAGGCTGTAACGACCTTCGGACGTCTGCAGGGCGGCGGTCTCGGGGTCCTTGACCACATCGATGGCGACCTCGTCGAGATATGGCAACTGCCGTCCGTCCGGGTCGGTCTTCCAGTAGTACGGATTCCGTACGCCGACGAAGTGGCCGTCGGCCGTCATGGGCTTGTCCACCTGCCAGGCCAGCAGGGTGGGAAGCCCGGGCGTCTGCCACGGCCCGATGTCGAGAAGTCCGAGACCACCATGGGCGCCGAAGAGCTCGGTCCAGTTCGAGAACTCTTCGTCCTTCGCGCGTTTCTCGACGTCGGGGGTGTACTTGGGGTGGAACTGGCTGAGGTACGCCTTCGGGAGGGCGGTGAGAATGGTGCCGTCCGGCGTGGCGAGCCGTTCGATCAGGAGCGCGTGCGGCTCGGTGAAAGTGAACCGCACCGTGTGGTCGTCGACCTGCTCCAGCTCACCTGGTCGTCCAGCGACGGTCAACCACTGCGGAAACTCGGGGAAGATGTCCTTGTTCTGCAGGACGTCTTCATAGGCGAAGGCGATGTCCTCGGCCGTGAACGGGCTCCCGTCCGACCATTTCATCCCCGGCCGCAGGCGGAGGGTGTAGGTCCTGCCGCCGTCGCCGACGTCCCAGGATTCCGCGATGTTGGGGATCACCTTGGTCCACTCGGGGTCCCACCGCACAAGTCCGTCGTAGCCGATCATCTCGAAGACGTCCCCGGGTACAGACTGGGTACACGTGTGCCAACGCCCGCCGTAACCGCCGACCCGCTCGGTCGGCTGGAGCACCAGCGGGCTCGACGGAAGCCGTTCCTTCAACGCAGGAAGCGTTCCTGCCTTCACCTGCCTGGCGAGGTCGGGCGCCTCCTTGCTCGCCAACGACGCACGGCCGCTTCCCGACCCGTTCGACGACGAGGGGTCCGTCGACAGCAGGTCACATCCCGATCCCCACACAGCAAGGGCTCCCACACTCCCCAGTTGTAGGAGGCCTCGCCTGCTCGGTCGCCGACCGCTCGAATCCACGGGTTCACGCTCCACTTTTGTTGGCCACGGACATTCGGGGACGGATTCCCATCGAAACCCTTTGCGTGAAGGAGCAATCCATCATGGCAACCGCCGCTGTCGGTCGTCGAGGGTGCGACGCCGTTCGCCCCAGCCACATCCGGCCGTTTGTTCAGCGTTGTTCAGCGACAGGCTCGGACACGGGTCTGGAGGCACGCGATCAGGGCAGCTCGGCGGCGGATTCGACTACGCTGGCCGGAACTACGCGTGCGAGCAGGCGTTCGTACGGGGCCGACAGCTCACCGGAGGCGCCATGACTCCGCTCGCCGGAAGGCTGGAGCAACCCGTCCTTGACAGTCGCGCGCTCGCCTCGAACCTCCCTGGCGATCCGGTGCGGCGGACCCTTCCGGTCTATCTTCCGCCCCGCTACGACGACTCGACCGAACGCTATCCGGTGATCTACGTCCTGGCCGGTCATGGCAGCAGTGGGCCCCTGATGTTGTCGCCGCTGGCGTGGGGAGAAACCTTTCCCGAACGCCTCGACCGGCTGATCCGGACCGGCCAGATGGGTCCCGTCATCGCCGTACTCCCCGACTGTTGGACGATCTTCGGCGGCTCGCAGTATGTGAACTCCTCCGCGCTGGGCGACTACGAAACCTATCTCTGCGAGGAGATCGTTCCCTTCGTCGACTCGCATTTCCGAACGCTCGCCGATGTCGCCCACCGGGGCATCACCGGCAAGAGCAGCGGCGGATACGGCGCGATGGTCCAGTCGATGCGGCATCCCGAACTCTTCGGCGCGGCCGCCTCGCACAGCGGTGACATCTACTTCGAGTTCGGCTATCTCCCCGATCTCGCCAGGCTGCACGCGAACTTGCAACGCTTCGGCGGACTCGACGGCTATATCGAGAAGATCCCGGAGATCAAACCGAAGACCCACGATCCGTTCTTCTCCGTCCTCGGAATGCTCTGCTACGGCGCGGCATTCGCGCCCAATCCCGCGGCGCATCGCGGTTTCGACCTGCCTGTCGACCTCGACACCGGAGCGCTGCGCCACGACGTCTGGGAACGCTGGCTGGCGTGGGATCCGGTCCGGCTCATCGACCAGCCTGCGCATCAGCAGGCGTGGCGCGGGCTCCGCTACCTCTACCTCGATGTCGGGCTGTGGGACGAGTTGAACTTCCAGATCGGCACGCGGGTAATGGCGGGAAAGCTCGCCGAGCTGGGAATTCCGGCTGAGGTGGAGTACTTCGACGACGGCCACATGGACGTGTCGTACCGCTACGACGTCTCCCTCCCACGCCTCGAAGCCGCCCTCCGCGCCGAAGGGTAGCCGGACAACGCCTGAGTCGGGACCACGGCGCTCAGTCGTCGGCGTACTCGAAGATCAGGCCATGCTCTTCGATCGCGACCTCAGTGCGGTGATGGTCGCCGCGCTCTGTGGTCGAATAGCAATAGAAGCCGGTACGTCCCAGCGGGACGAGTTCCTTCTCCGGGATGGTGTCATCACAGCGTAGGTCGCTGGCCCCGGTCGGGATCTGGTCACGCCAGAAGCCGGCGAACGCCCCCTCCCGGGTCAGGACAGCCTTGTCCGTCTCCATGTCCCATTCGAAGACGGCCAACCCGAGGGCTGTGTCCACGTCGGTGATGGAGATCGTGTAAGGGACGTCGATCCCGTCGTAGGTCACGGTGCACCCGAAGTCCTGCGGGCTGAGCGGTATCTCGGTGAGCTCGCACTCGACGCTGGTCGGCCGGGTGACGCCGGCTCCGTCGATCACCTCCCGCTGCAGGTCGTAGCTGATCTCGCGCATGCCGCCGTTCTTCGGCTGGGGGATGGTCGGCGACGGCTTGGCCAGACCGGTGGCGGGTTTCGTCACGGCCACACCCTCGTCGGCCCACGGATCGCGGAGTTCGAACCAGTAGAGGGCGGCCGCAGCCAGGACGACGAACGCGAGGATGGGAAAGCACCCGGCGACCCGGGCGAGTCCACGGTCTGGCTCGCCCCGCTGCCCACTCCCCACTGTGGACGTCCGATCGGACATGCCCTCACCCCCGTTTACGTCCGGCGCCGCGCCGCCGGGACGGTTCACCCGTACCAGCCCGCAATGATCGACCGGCAGCAATGATCGGCGGGGTGGGAACGCGGTTCAAGGCTTTTCGACCACAGTCGAAACTGTCGCTACAGGGCGATGCGGGGCCGGGTCTCTGCCACCTCGTCGCACCCTTCCCACGGATCAGGCCGGCCGAGCAGGTGGGCGCCGAGTGGTGTGAGCGTGTGGACCACGGTGTTGACCACCCGGCGGGACGCGATGAGGCCGGCCTCACGGAGCACGGCCGTGTGATGGGTGATGGTCGCAGGTGACACGCCGACGTGTCCGGCGAGCCGTTTGGTGGCGAGGCCGTCGCCGATGGCCAGCAGCACCGCCGCGCGGGTCGCGCCGAGCAGGTTCTGCAGCGCCAGCTCGTTCGCACCGCCCGACCGACCCATGGTCGCCACCGCGGCGACGGTGGCCGGGTAGACCAGAACCGGCTGCATCTGCGAGTCGACCAGCGCGACCGGCATCCGCGAGCAGAAGTACGACGGGATCAGGACCAGACCGCGCCCGCCCAACTCGACCGACAGGTCGCGGGGGTAGTACGCGAGGAGCGTCGACTCCTCCCACCGCACCATCGGCCACAGGCTGCCCAGCAGGTCGTCGACGCCGCCGCTCAGCAGGCTCCGGGTCCGCAGCGCACGGTCAGCGCCGATGCACTGTGCGAGCGATCCCATCGACGGCGCGAGTGCCACGTCGTAGTAGGACCGGAGAGCTCGGCCCAGCGCATGGCGGATGTCGCGGTCGCCGTCGGCGAGTGCACGGGCCCAGGCCGGCACGCCGGTCCGGGACGCCATGATCGCGAACTGCTCGTTCATCGTCGCCGACGGCGTGCTCAGGATCGCGTCGATTCCGGCGTCCACACCCTCCGCGGACTCACCGGGGGTGATGAAGTCGGGGAAGTACGTCGCCACCGGTGCCAACGGGAACAGCAGCTGCCTCACCTCCGGGGCGATCCGGCGCTCCCCCATCTGCCGGACGACCGCGTTCTTCCACTCCAGGTGCCGTGCCGAGGACCCGGGCTCCTGGAGCACATGCAGGCTGAGAACCAGTTCCCACAGCGGATCCGGCCCGGACGCCACCCTGGTGTGGGCGATGTCGGCGGCGGTGAAGTGGATCTTCAGCACCTTCACATGGTGACCCACCGTCCGCGCCGCTGTGATACTTCACCTTCAACTGACCCGAGACGTGGGACGCGGGCCGGCTCATCCCTGCGGTGTCACCCGCTCGCCCGCAACCCACACCGACGCCACCAGCGGGACGCCTGGCCGGTAGGCGAGATAGTCGTACGACGGAGCGTCGAGCACCACCAGGTCGGCCGGTCCCCCGGGCCTCACCACGCCGACGTCCCCACGCCGCAGCGCCCGGGCCCCACCCGCGGTCGCCGCCCACAACGCGTCGGCCGGCGTCATCCGCAGCTCGCGAACGGCGAGCGCGAGACAGAACGCCATGCTGGAGGTATACGAAGAACCCGGGTTGCAGTCGGTGGCCAGCGCGACGAAAATTCCCGCGTCGATGAGCCGGCGCGCGTCCGGATACTGCGTACGGGTCGAGAACTCCACGCCCGGCAGCAGCGTCGCCACGGTGCCCGAGTCCGCGAGCGCCGCGACGTCCGCGTCGGTGAGGTGCGTGCAGTGGTCGACCGACGCGGCGCCGATCTCGCAGCCCAACGCGACGCCACCACCGGGGCCCAACTGGTTGGCGTGTACCCTCGGCACCAACCCGCGCGCCTTCCCCGCCTCCAGCACATGGCGGGCCTGGTCGACGTCGAAGGCACCACGTTCGCAGAACACGTCGATCCACCGGGCGTACGGCGCGCACGCCTCGAGCATCGGACCCGTCACGAGATCGACGTACGCATCGGTCCGGCCGGCGAACTCCGGCGGCACGACATGCGCGCCGAGGAACGTCGTTTCGGGGGTCAGCCGCCGCGCCAGCCGGAGAGCGCGGGCCTCGTCGTCGACGGTCAACCCGTAGCCGGACTTCACCTCGACCGTGGTCGTGCCCTGCGTACGCATCTCCGCCGCCAGCCGGGTCGCGTTGTCGGCGAGCTGGTCGTCGGTCGCGGCCCGGGTCGCGGCGACGGTCACCTGGATTCCGCCGGCCGTGTAAGGGCGGCCGGCCATCCGCGCGGCGAACTCCCCCGCCCGGTCACCGGCGAAGATCAGGTGGGCGTGGCTGTCCACGAATCCGGGTACGACGCACCGGCCGGCCAGGTCGAGTCGTACGTCGCTCGCCGGAGCCGAAGCCGACGACCCGACCCAGACCACCCGCCCACCCGCCATGACGAGCGCCGCATCCTCGAGCGCGCCAAGCCTGGACCCGTCGCCCAGGGCAGGGTCATTGGTGACGAGCAACCCGATCCGGTCCAGCAGCGTCGACGTCATCCACAAATCCTCTCCGACGACCTGTTCCCATGGGGGGCCACGGGAATACTGAGCACCATGACTGTCAGTCCGGTGAACACCGACCCGGTGAACACCGACCCGGTGAACACCGACCCGGTGAACGCCGACCCGGTGAACGCCGACCCGGTGAACGCCGACCCGGTGAACGCCGACCCGGTGAGGGCCGGGGCGGTGGCCGTCCAGCCGGGGCGGGCGGACCGGTGAGCACGGACCCCGGGGCCGTCATCCCGGTCGGCCCGTCCCCGCTCACCGAGTCCGAGGTGGTGGCCGTCGCGCGTACCGGCAC
>JBOHED010000729.1:0-4014 GCA_050700915.1 Actinopolymorphaceae bacterium
GTTCGGGACCTGGGACAGGATCCGGTCGAAGGCGGCGATCGCCGCGTCGAGGTCGCCGCGTTCCATGGCCGCGTCGGCGTCGGCGTAGCGCGGGTCGCGCGCCGGTTCGCCATCGGTCTCCTCGACCACTGGGCCGCCGACCGGCGAGTGTGTCCCGGTAGCTCCCTGACCAGCGGCGAGCCGGAGCAGCTCCTCGACGTACTGCCGCACCTGAGCCTCGGGCAGAGCGCCCTGGAACAGGGGCACGAGCTGGCCACTGACCACGGCGACGACGAGGGGGATGCTCTGGACGCCGGCGGCCTGGGCGATCCGCTGGTTCTGGTCGACGTCGATCGTGCCGAGCAGGAAACGTCCCGCGTACTCCGCGGCGAGCCGCTCGAGCACCGGACTCAGCTGTTTGCATGGCTGGCACCAGGTGGCCCAGAAGTCGAGGACGACAGGGGCGGTGGCGGACCGCTCCACCACGTCGGTCTGGAAGGTCGCCTCGGTCACCTCGACGACAAATCCGCCACCCGCGGCGCCCTGGCCGGACGCACCGGGTTGCCCGGCCGTCGCTCCCGGTGAACTTGACGGTGCGCTGAGGCCGGACAGATCGACTGCACCGGGGCGCGAGAAGCTCTCGGACGTCATGGGGCCGATTCTTCCCGACCGGACTCCACTACGCCACGGGAGGTCCCCACTCACGTGTCCCGCCGGTGACGTGTCCGCCGGTCATCGTCGCGCGGACGGCCTCGCGACCGCCTCAGGGTGGCGCGTCGACGGCCAGCGGATCCAGGCCGGCCGCGGGCGAGACCCCTGGTTCCCGCTCGACCGCTCTGGTCGCCAACAGCACGCGAGCCAGCCCGGCTCGGCTGGTGACGACCGCCAACCTGTCCCCGGCCCGCAATGGTGTCGTGAGGGCGGGGTCCCAGTTCCATCCACCGGCGACGGTCCGGTGCGCGAGGATGCGGACCATCCGCGGCTCCACCAGGTCACCCAGCAGCCCGCTCACGGCCGGGGCGGCGTCTCGGACCGTCACCTCGGTGACGACGAGGACCCGACGCCCGGCTGGCACAGTCGCGTCGATCCGACGCTGCAACAGTGCGTCGACGAACGTCGGGGCGGCGAGTATGGACACGCTCCGGGTGGTGCCGAGGTGCATGCGTTGCTGGACCCGCCCGGCGAAGTCGTGGTCGAAGAGGCGTAGCACGATGCGCGCCTCCGGATTGCGCGCATGTGCGTACAACCCTGCCTGGAGGTTGGCCACGTCGTCGTTGGTGACCGCGAGCAGTGCGCGGCATCGGTGCAGGCGCGCTTCGTAGAGCACCGCGTCCTGGCTCACGTCGCCGAGGAGGACGGGAATGCGGAGCGCGCGCGCCGCGCGTACGCCTGGCTTGGCGGGATCGACCTCCACGGCGACGACGTTGAAGCCCCTGTCGTGGAGCATCTCCGCGACCCTGGTACCGACCGTGCCGAGCCCACACACGACGACGTGCCCCCGTGGGCGACCACGCAGGACGCCGAGCGAGCGGGCCAGCGACGCTCCGACGAACGCGTCGACGATCGCGGCCGTCACCAGGGACACCATCACCAGGCCGAGCAGCTGGACACCGACCGCGAAAAGCTTCACCCAGGTGGTCGCTCCGGAGGTCCGCGGGTCGTCGAAACCGGTCAACGTGACGGTCGAGACCGCGATGTAGATGGCGTCCGGCCACCGGATCTCGCCCGTCCCCCGATGGGGCCAGAAGTGCACGAGCACACTGCCCACGGCGATGACGACGACCATGAAGAGAGCAACCAGTCGGAGGCGGGCGTCGAAGACCCGCCGCAGGTCGGTGAGGAAGTCCTCGAGCCGGGGATGCATCCGTCGAGGTTTGCGCCGGATCCCGTTGGCGAGTACCAGTTCGGCACCGTCGTCCGGCAGGAGTTCCGTACGACCGGTGGTGGGCATCCGGGCGAGCCCGGCCAGCGGCGGGTCGGCGAGGAGCTCGACCGGCCCGGCGACGACGTCCCGCCCACCCACCGTCATCCACTGGATCTCCGACTCCTCCAGCGCCGCCGCGACGAACTCGGGGGCGGCGATCTTGGCCGCCGACACGACGGTGCAGCGGGCGGCCAGGTTGCCGACGAACTCGCCGAGCCGCGGGTTGACCAGGTGCACGACCAGCCGGATCGAGGGATTCAGCTCCTCGGCGGTCAGGGCCGCGTTGACATTGCCGAGGTCATCCGGTGAGACGAGGGCGATCGCCTGCGCGGTGGCGATGCCGGCCTCGCGCAGGGCCGCCTCGTGCGGGCGGCTCGCGACGACGATGGTCGCACCGTCGGCCACCATCTCCTGGGCATGGTCGGACTCGGCGTCGGGGACGATCGCCGTCACGGCTTGGTCGACCGCGCGTAGTTCGGTGGTGATCCGCGCGGCAGTGCTGTCCGAGCCACACACCACGTAGTGGCCGGCCGACTCGGTGGGCTCGTCGTTCTCCGTGGCGTTGTCGGCCACGGAATCCGGACGACCGGTGCCCGCACGATCGCGGTCGCGCACCACTCTTCCGATGATGCCGTGCCGCGCCCTGTCCCGAAGATCCAGCATGCGTCGCAGTCGCGTCAGCACCCGTTCGAACCCCTCCCGTGTCGGTACGCGGCGATAACGATCTTAGGGTGTCGCGCTGGGAAGCCTCAGGAGGTGCGGAGGTCGGCCAACTGGTCGTACGTACGGCGGAGAGCCGGATAGAGGTCCCGGTAGACCGCGTAGTAGCCCCGGTACACCGCCTGCCGAGCAGGGTCGGGTTCGACCCGCCGGAGGACCTCGGCCGACCTCGAACGCACCGTCCCGGCCAGGTCCTCGACGAGTCCGACTCCGGCCGCCGCCACCAGCGCCGCACCGACGGGGGCGCCGCGCGCCTCCCGCGGCACCTCGATCGGTACGCCGGTGACGTCGGCCTTGATCTGGGTCCAGGTGAGGCCGCGGGCGCCCCCGCCGACCGCGCGGATCACGTCGGGGCGCAGCCCGAGGCGTTCCAACTCCTCGAGGTTGTGGGCGAGACCGTAGGCGGTTCCTTCGAGAATCGCGCGTACGACGTCGGCCCGCCGGCTTCCCATCGAGAGCCCGACCAGTGCGCCACGGGCGTCGGCGTCCCAGATCGGCGAGCGTTCACCGAGGAAGTACGGAAGGAGCACCAGACCGCCGCCGCCGGGCTCCGCGGTAGCGGCGAGGGCGTCGAGGGCATCGAACGCGTCTCCTGGTTCGCTCCCGGCCAGGCTCGGGTGGTCGCCGAACTCGTCCCGGAACCACCGCAGGATCCCGCCTGTCGCGACCATCGAGCCGTAGACGAGATGGTGACCGGGCAGGGGGTAGGGCAGGACGCTCAGGGTGCCGAGCCGGTCGCGGCGGAGGCGCTTCGCCTCGACGGCGGCGTTGACGACGGTCGACTGGCCGGTCATCTCGCAGACGTCGCCGTGGCGGGCGAGTCCCGCCTCCAGACTGGCGGCGGCACCGTCGACGACTCCCGCGACGACCGGGGTGCCCGCGAGCAGTCCGGTCGCCTCCGCGGCCCGGGCGGTCACGGATCCAACGACGTCCGTCGGTGCGGCCACGGGCGGGAGCCAGCCCGGTGGTACGCCCCACAGGTCGAGCAGGTCCGGGGACCACTCCCCGGTGTCGAGCACACCGAGCAGCGTCAGGCCGAGGTGGCCGGAGTCGCAGGTCGCCGCGCCGGTGAGTCTGCGTACGACATAACCGTTGGCCATCAGGACCTGGCTACCTGCCCGTCGGACCTCCGGCTCGTGAGCCAGCAGCCAGGCGAGCTTCGGTGCGGCGAAGTACGCGTCCAGCCGGTTGCCGGTCGCGGCGACCACGGCGGCCGCCGCATCCGCGCGTTGTCGGCAGACCGGCTGCCCACGCCGGTCGAGCCAGAGCAGGGCGGGGCGTACCGGAGCACCGGTTGTGTCGACGACGACCACGCTCGGCGCCTGACTGCTGATGCCCACGCCGCCGATCCCCGCGGGGTCGACGCCGGACTGCCCGAGGACGGACCGTAC
>JBOHED010000730.1:0-4098 GCA_050700915.1 Actinopolymorphaceae bacterium
GCCCAGGCGACGATGTCGAGGCGTCGCCGGACGAGCAAGGCTGCGCTTGGGGCGAGCAGTTCTGCCACGTCGGGCGGCCACTTGATCTGTACGACGGACACGTGTGGGCGTAGCCCGTCGGGCAGCCGGAGGCCCGACGGCAACCAGACTTGGATCCGTCCCTCGGGCCGCCGATCCAGATAGCCGAGGTGCCACGCGGCGGCGGCGCCGGAGAGCAGAAGGTTGGCATCGTCGTCGCGTGCCTTCCACGCTCGTAGCGGGAGGTAGGGATCGGCGACCACATCCTGGCCAGGAGGGATGAACGCCCAAGTGCCCTGAATCGGCAGGCCGACAAGCCAGCCGAGGCGGCGGAGTTCGTTGATGGTGGGGTCGACATCCCTCCCGCTCGCGGCATCGGAGAGCCGGCGGGCAATGTCCTCGCGGGTCACCACCGACGGCAGGTCGCGAGCGAGTCCCGCGATCACGCCTGCCGCCCACGCCGGGATTCGCCGGTCCAACCCCTTCGGGCTGACCACGGGAACACCCTCGGTTGACATCACAGCGGACAGTCTACTCTTGGAGGCGGTAATCCGCGACACTCTTAACCATCGGTTAGCTCTAACGCGGAATGCCGACCGCGGCAGACGACTAGGCGCGGCGATCATAACCGGGGAGAGGGTCGTGTCTGTTCCGTGCGGATCCGTTCAACAGCGGCGGCGAACTCGGCGGACAGGTGCGGGTCACGAAGGACCGCCGCCCCGTCGAAGACCTGGAGCCCGTGGCTCGGTGGGCTGGCCGCGGCCGTGTCACGCACACTCGCCGGGAAATCCTTCGCGTCCAGGATCAGCTGCACCGGCCGGTCGCCCGGAACGAACGCCGGTGAGGCGTCCAGGAACTCCCGGCCCCACCCCGGTCCGCGTCCGCTCTTCGCGCAGTAGACCAACGGCGTGAACACGTCGATCGCCGGGGCGAGCCGCGCGTAGTCCTGGGCGAAGATGCGGGTCAGCGCGCGATCGAACTCCGGCGGCTGCCATGGGCACATGTACGCGCCCACCACACAGTCCGGCAGCTTCGCGTGGATCAGGTCGGCGTACTGGCGGGCGTACTCCGCGATGCGTTGGCACTTGCGCCGCTCCCACAGCTCCGGGGCCGTACGAAGGATCTCGGCGGGCGACGTCGTGTCGAGTCCGGTGGCGGTGCAGAAGTCGGCGATGCACGCCTGGCAGAAGCAGCTGTCCTGCAGGTCCGGGTCGGGCACCTCGAACCAGCCGGCGTAGGTGAGGTAGTCCAGCCAGACCCCGGCCGGTTGGTACGCCTGGAGCCCGTCGACGAGGTCCGCCGCGATCTCGTCGAGGAACTCCTGCTGGGACAGGCAGATGCCCTGCACCAACCTGCCGTAGCGGATCGGCCGGCCGTCCACACCGGTGGGAACGAGCTCGGGTCGGGCGCTGAAGTCGGCGCGGAACGTCTTGAACTCCACGCACGCGGCGACGCCACTTGCCTCGCAGGCCTCGAACGCCACCGGGTCGAAGCCGTGGAACCACAGGGCATTCGCGCCGTACCGCTCGAACCGGTCGATGAACTCCACCGCGGCACTTCCGTACGGGCCGAACAGAACCGGGACTGTACGCATGGCGTCCTCTCACACAGCGAAACTTGGTACAGGTGGCGGCTCACAGGCTCTACAGGTTCACCAGCTCACCGGCTCACAACCCCGGTGGATGCAGGCGATGCCACGATGTCTCGGACTGGAACGCCGACGCCGCACGCACGAGGGCCGCCTCGTCGAAGTGCCGCGCCACCAGCTGGACCGCGGTGGGCACGCCTTCCGGCGAGAGTCCGGACGGCATGGTGATCGTGGGACTCCCGCTCATGTTGAACGGAACGGTGAACTTCCGCAGCCGCGACCGGTCGGCACCGGCGAGCTCCGTCAGCAGGTCGATCGGCGGCGTCACGAACGCCATCGCCGGCATCACCAGGAGATCCGCCGCACCGAAGACCGCCGCCAATCGTCCGCTGAAGTCGGCCCGCGCAAGGATCATCCGTTGGTATTCCACACCGGTCAGATCCCGGCCACGGTCGAGCAATTCCGCCAACGCCGGACCGTAGTCGTCCCGTCGGGCAGGGAACGTCGCCTCGTGCGCGACCGCGGCCTGCACCGCGCACATGTCGAACCAGCTCGCGACCACCGCCGCCGGGTCCGGGAAACGAACGGAGACAATCTCGGCTCCCAGGGCGGCCAGGACGTCGATCGCGTGGTCGACACCTGCCGCCGTCGGCCCGTCGACGTCCTCGCGGATCCAGTCCCGGTCGACGCCGATCCGGAGTCCCGCGACCGGCTGGCCGACCGCACCCGCCAGGTCGGGCACCGGCTCCCGGGCAGCGGTCGGGTCGGCCGGATCGCTGCCGGCGATCACCTGCAGCATGGCCGCCGCGTCGGCCGCGTTGCGGCACATCGGCCCCACGTGGTCGAGGGTCGCCGCCAGCTCGGCGACGCCGGACCGGCTGACCCGGCCCCACGTGGGCTTCAATCCCGTGACGCCGTTGGCCGCCGACGGGAACCGGATCGATCCGCCGGTGTCCGATCCGATCGCTCCGTAGGACATCCCGGCGGCGACCGCGACGCCGCTGCCGCTCGACGACACCCCCGCGTAGCGACCGTGGTCCCACGGGTTCAGGGGCGCCCGGAGGGTCGGATGGTACGCGCTGAAGGCACCTTCGGTGAGGTTCAGCTTGCCCAGGATCACCGCACCGGCCGCCACCAGTCGGGCGGTCACCGTCGAGTCCGCCGTGCTGGAGGGCTCGGACCGGATCGGCATCCCGGCCCGGGTGGGCAGCCCCTCGACGTCGAGCAGGTCCTTGACCGCAACCGGCACGCCGTGCAGGGGACCCCGGACCCGACCGGCGGCGATCTCCGCCTGCGCACGTGCCGCCTGGGCGAGTGCCCGTTCGGCGAGGACGATCGCGTAGCTGCCGAGTTCGCCGTCATGTGCGGCGATGCGTTCCAGCTGAGCCTCGGTGGCTTCGACCGGCGAGACCTCGCAGGTACGAACGAGCGCCGCCAACTCGGTCATCTGCAGGTAGTGCAGCTGATCTGCCGATCCCATCGGTACACCGTACGGCCTCGGAGCCGCCGGACCTTGACCGCACAGGTTTGTAGGCTGTCGGCCGCCATGAGCGCGAGGAGCCCCCACGGAGGTACGCCGAGGACCGAGGTGTGCCGGAGTGAGGCACCGCAGTGGTCATGCGAAAGGGGCATGCCATGAGCTTCGACGCCACCCGCCGCGCCTGCTACACCGGCTACGTCACGCAGGCGATCGTCAACAACCTCGCGCCGCTGCTGTTCATCGTCTTCCAGACCAGGTACGACGTGCCGGTGGAGATGCTCGGCCGGCTGGTGCTGCTGAACTTCGCCACCCAGCTGGTCACCGACGTCCTCGCCGTCAAGGTGGTGGACCGGCTGGGCTTCCGCGGGCCGCTCGTGCTGGCCCACGTCCTCGCCGCGTTCGGCCTCGCCCTGCTGTCGGTAGCGCCGAGTCTCCTGCCGTCGCCGTACGTCGGGCTGTGCGTGGCCGTGATCGTGTACGCCGTCGGCGGCGGCCTGCTCGAGGTCCTGGTCAGCCCCGTCGTCGACGCGTTGCCCACCCCGCAGGTGGCCAAGGCGGCACAGATGAGCCTGCTGCACTCGTTCTACTGCTGGGGACAGGTGGGCGTCGTCGCGGTCACCACGGTGGTGCTGGCGGGAATCGGTCACGGGTCGTGGCAGCTGCTGCCGCTGCTCTGGGCCGTCGTCCCGCTGGCGAATCTCGTCGCGTTCCTCCGGGTGCCGCTTCCTGCCACCGTGCCGGACGAGCACCGGATGTCGCTGCGGGCACTGTTCGGCGCGCCGGCCTTCGCTCTCGCGATGGTCCTCATGCTGTGCGCCGGGGCGGCCGAGCTGACCATGTCCCAGTGGGCGTCCCTGTTCGCCGAGACGGGTCTCGGAGTGTCGAAGGTCTGGGGCGATCTCGCCGGGCCGTGCCTGTTCGCGGTCCTGATGGGCATCGGCCGGATGGCGTACGGCCTGTGGGGCGAGCGGATCCCGCTGCTGCCCGCGCTCGCCTGCTGCGGTTCGCTCGC
>JBOHED010000731.1:0-7770 GCA_050700915.1 Actinopolymorphaceae bacterium
TGAAGGCGCCCCTCACCCAACGACCGTTCGCATGAATGTGCCCCTCATCCAAACGGTCGGCGGCCACTCAAGCTCGGCGCTGCCGCAGGTCGACCTTGACAGGACGTCCTAACTTAGGGAAGGCTAACCGAAGCTGCCCACTGGTGCGCGGTGGTGTGTCCTCAACACCGGCTGACTGGTTCACCTTGAAAAGAAGGCGGTTCGAGGGTGGAAACGGTGAGCCATGCGTCGGCCTCCACGGGGGTGGGCACGGCGCAGGCGGGTAGCGCACAGGCGCGCACGGGCCAGCCGGGTGCCCCGGAACCGGAACGCCGGCGCGGCCTGTTGCGCGGGGGCGGGAGACGCGCCGCCGGTCTACTGGCGCTGTTCGTGCTGCTGGCGTTCGTGTGCCTGCTGAGCCTGCGGCTGGGATCGGCGGAACTGTCCACCAGCGCCGCGGTTCGTGCGTTCACCGACTTCGACGGGTCCGATCCACACGTGATCGTGCGTACGCTCCGGTTGCCTCGCACAGTTATCGGCCTCGGCGTGGGAGCCGCACTCGGGGTCGCCGGTGGAATCATGCAGGCGCTCACCCGCAACCCGCTCGCCGATCCTG
The DNA here is from genome assembly GCA_050700915.1 of Actinopolymorphaceae bacterium. Taxonomy (GTDB): domain Bacteria; phylum Actinomycetota; class Actinomycetes; order Propionibacteriales; family Actinopolymorphaceae; genus Thermasporomyces. The sequence goes on from JBOHED010000731.1 coordinate 596, forward strand.
GGGTGCTCGGGATCAACGCCGGTGCGGCGTTCGCGATCGTCACCGCGGTGACCGTGCTCGGTGTCGTGAGCCCGTCGATGTACGTATGGTTCGCCTTCGCCGGTGCGCTCGGAGCCGCGTGCGTCGTGTTCGCGGTCGGGTCCGCCGGGCGGTCGGGAACGACGCCGGTGAAGCTGGCCCTGGCGGGTGTGGTGGTCTCCGCCCTGCTCGGATCGTGGACGTCCGCGCTCCTGGTCCTCGACCAGCAGACCCTCGACGAGGTGCGGTTCTGGCTCGCGGGGTCGCTGGCCGGCCGCGACTTCGGGATCTTCTGGGAGGTCAGTCCGTTCCTGCTCGGCGGCGTCCTGCTCGGCGTCCTGACCACCCGCCAGCTGAACGCCCTGTCCCTCGGCGAAGACGTCGCCCGCGCCCTCGGCCAGCGCACCAGGCTCGTCCGGGCCGGCTGCGTCGCCCTGGTGGTCATCCTCGCCGGGAGCGCCGTCGCGGCGGCGGGGCCGATCGGGTTCGTCGGCCTGGCGGTGCCGCACATCGCACGCGTCCTGACCGGTCCCGACTACCGCTGGATCCTGCCGTACTCCGCAGTCCTGGGCGCCACGCTCCTGATCGCGGCCGACGTGGCCGGCCGGATCATCGCGAGGCCGGGCGAGATCCAGGTCGGCATCGTCACTGCGCTGGTCGGCGCTCCGTTCCTGGTCGTTCTCGCCCGCCGCCGGAAACTCGCCGAGGTGTGAGCGAGCGATGCCCATGACCGCTCGTCGCCCACGCACGTCGCCGGACGCCGACCCCTCCCGCCGGGTCAACCTCCGCCCGGGTGTGCTGCCGGTGTCTGCGCGCGTCTCACTCCGCACGCTGGTGCTTGGCGTCGCCACCGCCGCGCTGGCGGCTGGCGTCGCGGCATGGGCGATGACGCTCGGCGACTTCCCGATCTCCGTCACCGACGTCGTTGCCGCGACGTTCGGGTTCGGCGACGGTGGAGGTCCGAATGAGTTCGTCGTACGGACCCTGCGGCTGCCGCGGGTTCTCACGGCCGTGCTGGTCGGTGGCGCGCTGGCGGCCAGTGGCGCGATCTTCCAGGGCCTCGTCCGAAATCCTCTGGTCTCCCCCGACATCATCGGCGTGAGCGCCGGCTCCGCGCTGGTCGCCGTGTTCCTCATCGTGGTCACGGGTTCGGCGTCGGTCGTGCCGGTGGGTGCGTTCACCGGTGCGGTCGTGACCGCGTTCGTCGTCTACGCCGCCACCTGGCGCAAGGGGATCAGCGGCAACCGCCTCGTGTTGGTCGGGATCGGTGTCACCGCCGTCCTCAGCGCGCTCACCACCTTGATCCTGGTGCGGTTCCCCGTCGAACAGATCGCCCCCGCGGTGCTGTGGACCACCGGCACGCTCAACGGCGCGGACTGGCGACAGGTCGCCGTCCTCGCGATCGGGGTCGGCGTCCTGCTCCCTCTGGCGGTCTGGTTCACCCGGCACCTCGGCGCGCTCCAGCTCGGTGACGAGGCCGCCCGGAGTCTCGGCGTACGGGTCGAGGCCTCCCGTGCCGTCCTCATCGCAGTCGGTGCTGGCCTGGCGGCTGTCGCGGTGGCGGCCGGTGGCCCGATCGGGTTCGTCGCCCTGATCAGCCCGCACATCGCCCGGATGGTCGCGGGGCCACTGACGTCCGGCGTCCTGCTGCTGTCGGCCCTGATCGGTGCGGTCATGGTGGGTGCCTCCGACCTGGCTGCGCAGCACGCGTTCGGATCCATTGCCCTCCCCGTGGGCGTTGTCACCGCCGCCGTCGGCGCCCCGTACTTCCTGTTCCTGCTCTACCGGACCAACCGCACGACCTGACCGGGAGACCTCGTCCATGACCAGCCTCCGCGCCACCGACCTCCGGCTCGCGTACGACGGCGACCCGGTGGTCGACGGACTGTCCCTGGAGATCCCCGACGGACAGGTGACCGTGATCTGCGGCCCGAACGCATGCGGGAAGTCGACGTTGCTGCGCGCTCTCGCCCGGCTGCTGAAGCCCCAACGGGGAGCGGTCCACCTCGACGGGCAGGCGATCGCCGCGATGTCGACCCGACAGGTCGCCCTCCGGCTGGGACTCCTGCCGCAGGCGCCGTCGGCACCGGAGGGACTCACCGTGGCGGACCTGGTGGGCCGTGGCCGGTTCCCGCACCAGAGCTGGTTCCAGCATTGGACGCCGGACGACGAAGCTGCGGTCGAGCGGGCTTTGGCGTTGACGCACACCGACGTACTCCGCCACCGGCCGGTCGACGAGCTGTCGGGTGGGCAACGGCAGCGGGCGTGGGTGGCGATGGCACTCGCCCAGGACACGCCGATCCTCCTGCTCGACGAGCCGACCACATTCCTCGACCTGGCCCATCAGGTGGAGGTGCTCGACCTGCTCGCGAAGCTCAACGAGGAGCAGGGGCGCACGGTTGTGATGGTTCTCCACGATCTCAACGAGGCCAGTCGCTACGCCCACCACGTCGTCGCGATGCACGCCGGTCGGATCGTCGCGCAAGGTCCGCCGGCAGAGGTCGTCACCGTGGACATGGTCCGCGAGGTGTTCGGGCTCGACGCCACCGTCATCGACGATCCGGTGACGGGCACTCCCCTGGTCGTCCCGATCGGCCTGCACCACCGCACCGCCGCACCCGGCACGCCGCCAAGCCGAGCAGGCGCCTCCGCGCACCGGGTGCTGGCCACCTCCCAGCTCGGCAACCGAGAGGACACGACCCGATGACACTCATGACGCTGGGACGCAGGCGGGCAGGCCGGCCCTCGCAGCCCGTACTCGACACACTCGATCGCCGCGACGTCCTGCGTACCGTGGCGTGGTCCTCGTGGGCGGTCTGCTGGCCGGATGCGGGACCGACGGGGATCAGGACACCGCGTCGGCCGCCGACCGGCGTCGCCGAATTCGCCACGACATGGGTACGACGGAGATCCCGGCCGTCCCGCGCCGCGTGGTCGTCGTCGACTGTTTCACCACCCTGCACACGGCACTGATGCTCGAACTCCCGGTCGTCGGCGCCCTGACGTTCGGCGGCGGGCAACCGCCGTTCGCCCGCTCCTTCGCAAGGCGGAGACCGAAGGCATCGAGAGCATCGGCTATCCCGATGTGAAGCTCGAGACCGTCGCCGCCCTCCGACCGGACCTGATCGTCGGGTCCATGGGGTTCATGGAGGACATCTACGACCGGCTCACCGAGATCGCCCCCACGGTGGTCGTCGACTACATCCCGCAGGTGGACTGGAAGAAGGACGAACGCACGCTCGGCAGGACCTTCGACGACCGTCGCCGGGTCAAGCGCGCGCTGGACGACTACGAGAGCCGGGTCGCCGACTTCAAGAAGGCGATGGGTACGCGACTCGACGAGCTCGAGGTGGGCTTCGTCCGGTTCCTGCCCGACGAGATCCGCATCCACACGCGCTTCCACTACGCCGGGACGGTGATGGAGGAGGCCGGGCTCAGGCGGCCCGCGTCCCACCAGACCGACGATCCCGAGGAGGTCTTCCTCAGCCTGTCCGAGGAACGGATCCGGGAGATCGACGCGGACGTGCTCTTCTACGCGGCCGGCGGCGGCAGTGCCGACCAGGAGGCGGCCAGGCAGACGCTGAAGCGGCTGGAGTGCAACCCGCTCTGGAACAACCTCCGGGCTGTCCGCGACGGACGCCTCCAACCCGTCGACTCCGCGCACTGGTTCATCGGCGGCGTACGAGCGGCCGACCGAATCCTCACGGACCTGTTCCGCCATCTGGCGGGGAAGGACTGAGCCATGCCGCGCATCGCGTTCGACCCGGAGACGCCGGTCGCCGACGGGGGCGGACCGGGCCTGCTCGGTCCTGGCACAGCTCGTCGGGGAGCCGACGATCGGGCGGACGCCACCAGTGCCCCAGGGATGGCTCCTCATCGAGGACAACGGACCGTGGGGCAGCAAGTCGGCCGCCCGCAACCCGCGGCTGCCCGCCCCACTCCAGGAGGCGTTGATCGCGCGGAAGATGCGTACCCAGCTGATCCGCCGGCACCGCCCACCACGCGGCGCATTGGTGCGCACCCTCATGGTGGCCTGGACCGGGCGCGGCGGCAGCTGGCTGGAGACGGTCGAGACCGACGACCCGGTGGCGCTCGCGACCACGGTCGACCTGGACGCGGTCGCCGCCGGCCGACGGCCGCACGTCGGTGAGCTGGCCACCGAGCCGGTGGTCCTGGTCTGCACCCATGGCGGCGTCGACCCGTGCTGCGCGAAGTTCGGGCGTCCCGTCGCGGCCGGTCTGGCGGACGCGTACGGCCCGCTGGTCTGGGAGGCCAGCCACGTCGGGCTCTGCCGCTTCGCTACGAACATCGTGTGCCTGCCGTCCGGTGTCGTCTACGGCCGCACCGATCCGCGCCTGGCCGTACGCCAGGTGGCGGAACTGCTGGCCGGCCGGATCGTCCCGGACGGGCTGCGCGGCCAGGCCGGCGTCCCCCGCGCGGTCCAGGTCGCCGAGCTCGCCGTCCGCCACCACGTCGACCGGTGGGAGCTCGACGCGCTCACCCTCCTCGACCACAGAGCGGCCGGCGGAGAGCACCGGGTGACCCTCGCGGCGGTCGGCCGGGTGTTCGACGTGACCCTCGCCGAGCTTCCCGGCACGGCTCGCGCCAAGGGCTGTGGGGTCAGCGACCTGGTGACCTACGACGAGCTCCGCGTCCTGGGCGTCTCCGAACACTCGATCCCCCGCCCGTACGGGTATGTTGCCACTCCTGGCGTCGCCGGCTGATCGACGGGCCGGCCGATGGCTACGGCGACGGGTGCCTCGACGGCAGGAGGGCGGGCAGGATGGGCGACGACTACGTGATTGGTATCGACTCCGGTGGCAGCCACACTCGAGTCGTGTGTGCCGATCTCGACGGACGGGTGCTGGGCGCGGCCAAGACTGCGGGTGGAAGCCCGACGCACAATCACCACGTCCACGCCAGGGACCACGTTCGGTCGGCCCTCCGGGAGGCGATCGATCGCGCTGGCGTCAAGCCCGGTAACGCCGTTGGGCTGGTATCCGGCATGGCTGGCTTCGAAAGCGAGCGCGACCAAGGCTGGTCCAGGGAGTACCTCGATATCGGTGGACTCGGATGCCCGCGGCATGTCGTCAATGACACGGTGGTGGCACACGCAGGAGCCTTTGCCGGTGGTTCGGGAATTATCGCGGTGGCCGGCACAGGTTCAGCGATCCTGGGAATCACCGAATCCGGAGAGCAGATTCATAACGACCGGTATTTCCACTACGCCGGCGGCGCGCGTCACCTGTCCTTCGACGCGATGGCGCGCATTCTGATCGACGAAGACACCGATGGTGACGCCGAATTCGTACAGGACGTTTTCCAGTTCTGGGGCGTTTCGAACAAGCAAGGGCTCCGCGAGCTGGTGCGTGAGCACGAGTCCGCAGACCGCAATGAGGCCACACACTCCTACGGCCGGATGGCTCCGCTGATCACCGGTGCCGCGGAATCGTCACCCCTTGCGTCCAGTGCATGTACGCACCTTGCCAGGGCGACCTGCGTGGGCATCCGCCTCCTCGCCGCACATTTCGAATCGACCGTTGTGCATGTGGCTCTCCAGGGAAGCCTGGCCCGGTCCACTGCCTTCGCGCGAAGAATCTCGGATGAGTTGGCAGCGTCACAGAATAAGCGTCTTGACGTCGTCGACCCGGCGCTCGAGCCCGCGGCGGGCGCGGCGCTGTTGGCATTGCAGCGCGCCGGAATAGAAACGGACGAGTGGGTGGTACGGCGACTCGCGCTAGGGCCTGGCAGCGAGCCGTTGGGCCATGGCGAGGTCGGTGATGAGGACGTTGACCCAGCCGCCCAGGAGCGCGGCACAGATGGCTGAGAACTTCCGGTCACCGCCGGCGACACCGATGCGTCGTGGGATGGCGAACAGTTCCTGGGGAGTGACGCCGATGACCCGCTGGTCGAACTTGGACCGAACGGGCTTGCCGGTCTCGTCGAAGAACCGGAAGCACACATCGCCGACGGCGCCAAGCTTGCGTAGCTCGTCCTGCTCGTTCTCGGCCACTGCGTTCCCGCTGCGTTGGAGCAACGGAGACGGCTGCAGACTGCCGATGCCCACCAGAGCGTCGGTGAGCTGGCTCCAGGTGCCGATGACGTCGCGCACCGAGACGTCGTTCATCACCGCCTTCCGTACCGCAGGTTTGCCCACGAGCCCTGGCGCAGGAAGGTAGAGAGGCATGGCTCCGGTCAGTTCCGCGAATCGCGAGGTGAGTCTGGTCGCCTGCATCTGTACGGCCGCATCGCCCAACCCGCCGACGATCTGCACCACCCGATCCACGGCCGCCGGCCGCTTCCGCGGCATTCGGTCGACTGCGCTGAGCAGCGTCTCGCTCCACGACGAGATGCCGATGACGTGCCCGCCGGTGAGGGCTGTGTCGAGGTAGGCGGCCGCGGCGGAACCCAGGGCCGGGAGGAGGTTCTCCTCCACCTCGTCGGTGTCCACGACGACCACATCGCGGAGTCCGTACCGGCCCTGGAGTTCGTCCTCGAGATCAGCGTGTACGCCGTTCGGCATCGTCACGACGGTACGCACGATGCCGATGTCGACGGCCTGCTTCAGGAGGCGGGAGACGCGAGCCTGGGAAAGACCGAGCTCGGCGGCGATCTGCGGCTGCCGGATGCCTCTCTCGTGATACATCCGGGCGACCTTCGCGAGCAGTCTCAGCTCGTCGAGCTGGGGCTGACGCACCGCACGATTGCCGCTGGTCGCGCTCATCGTGATCGTCGCCCCCCTCCGGGCTGTTTCGCTGCTCCTGAGCACCTACTCGGTGCCGCCTCGGTCATGACGATGGTAAGTGGTGGCTCTGCCGGCGGTGCCAGGCACGCAGCAGTCGGCTGGACCGCCGGGCTGGCCCGCTGGGACACCGCGTCTCAGGCGACCAGTCGACGGGCGGCCTCGGCGATGCCCTCGGGCGACATTCCGTAGTGGTCGAGCAGGTAGCTCGCCGAACCGGTCGGCGCGAACTCGGGGATGCCGAGGATCGTGACCCACGCCGGATGGTGCCGGGCGACGGTCTCGGCAACGGCACCACCGAGCCCGCCGGCCGACGTCGCTTCCTCGGCCGTCACGATCCCCGCGGTCTGCCTGGCTGCGTCGACCACCGCGTCGATGTCCAGAGGCTTGACGGTCGGCATCGACACCACCGTGG
>JBOHED010000732.1:0-7176 GCA_050700915.1 Actinopolymorphaceae bacterium
TCGAGGCGGCCGACCTCGACGGCGCCTCGCGGTGGCAGCGGCTGCGGCACGTCACGATCCCGCTGCTCATCCCGGCGACGACGATCGCGATGTCGCTCACGTTGATCAGCGGCCTGAAGATGTTCGATCAGGTGTTCGTGATGACGAGCGGCGGGCCGGGTTATGCGACGGAGACGTTGTCGCTGTTGATGTACAAGGAAGCCTTCGTCTCCGGACGCTATGGTTACAGCACCGCGATCGCCCTCGTCCTCACGATGATCGTGTTCGCGTTCGCGATGCTCCAGCTCAAGGCGCTGCGACGGTTCGAGGTGGACGCGTGAGCATCACGGGGAGGCGGCTCGGTGCCGAGGTCGCGATGGTCGCCGTCGCGCTCGCCTTCGTCTTTCCGTTCTACGTGTTTCTCACGGTCTCGTTGAAGACGCCGCGCGAGGTGGCGCTCAACCCGCTGGGGCTGCCGCCGCAGCTGGACCTCACGAATTACACGACGGCCTGGGAACGCGGCGATCTCGGTCAGGCGTTCGTCAACAGCCTCACCGTCGCCGGACTGTCGGTCGGGTTGCTGGTGCTGTGCGGCTCGCTGGGTGCGTACTTCCTTGCTCGGCGGATGTCCCGGTTGAGCTACGGGCTCTATCTGCTGTTCCTGCTCGGGCTGATGGTGCCGCTGCAGCTCGGGATGGTGCCGTTGTACCAGTTCATGCGGGACGTCAATCTGTTGCAGACCTACACCTCGTTGATCATCTTCGAGGTCGGTCACCAGCTCCCGTTGGTCGTCTTCCTGTACGCGAGCTTCACGCGGGCGCTGCCCCGCGAGTACGAAGAGGCGGCGGCGATCGACGGGGCCAGCACCGGCGCGACGTTCCGGCGGATCGTGTTCCCGCTGCTGCGGCCGATCACCGGGACCGTGGTCATCCTGAGCTCGATCAACATCTGGAACGACTTCCTCACACCGTTGCTCTACGTGGGTGGCAGCGCGCAGCAGACCCTGCCGGTGGCGATCTTCGCGTTCCGTGGAGAGTTCACCGCTCAGTGGGGCATCATCTTCGCTGGGATGGCGCTCGCGATCCTGCCCATCCTGGTCGTCTACTTCCTGCTGCAGAAGCACATCATCAAAGGCTTCGCGAGCGGCCTCAAGGGGTAGTACGTGGGCCCTATAGAGACCCCGGAAGTCCTCTTGATCACGGCCGTGATCGCGGGGCGGTGTCGTCGGCGTGGTTGGGCGGACGGCGTTGGACGCGCCAGTGGGGTGGGTTTCTGGCTGTGTCGTTGGTGCGGTGGTGTCTATGTGCGGACTCTGTTGGTGCGTATGGGGTTGCGGTGGTGGTCGGTCCAGTCGGGTGGGATGAATTCTGGTTTGCCGTCGTCGGCGAGGCGTACCTGCCAGGTGCCTTGGTGGATGAGTCGGTGGTGGTGGCCGCACAGGAGTACGCCGTTTCCGGGGGTGGTGGGTCCGCCTTGGAGCCACGAACGTGTGTGGTGGCCGTCGCTCCAGGTGGGTGGGCGGTCGCAGCTGGGGAAGGCGCAGCCTTTGTCTCGGAGTTCGAGGAGGCGGCGGGTTTTGCCGGTGAACAGTCTTGTGCCGTCGGTGAGGGTGTGTTCGCCGTTGATGGTTTCCAAGAAGGAGTTTTTGGCGTCGCAGGCGAGTTGTTGGGTGGTGCGGGCGGAGATGGGGGTTCCGGTGCGCAGGAGTGTGGCGTGGCCGGTGCCGCCTGCCAGGTCGTCTCCGTTGATCCGGATCACCAGGTGGGGTTTCTCTCCGGCGTGGGTGGGGGATGCGCCGGAGTTGAGGTTGCGGCGGAGGAGTTCGTGGAGTCCGTCGCCCATCCGTTGGCCGGCGGTGCGCGGGTCGGGTCCGTCGGCGGTGGTGGGTCGGGGTTTGGCGAGTGGTTCGAGTGCCGTGCGGAGCATGTCGGTGGTTGCCGGGTGGAGTTTGCCGTGGAGGAAACTCGAGGTCGAGTAGGGGTCGTCGTTGATGGACAGGTCCCGTTGCCGGTCGGCTTTTGGCGTCCTGGTCGGCCAACTGTCTTGCCAGGACCTGTTCGGCGAGGTCGGGGTCGATGATGGCGAGGATGGTGGTGCCGATCTTCGCGAGGTCTTTGGGGTGGAAGGTCCGTGCCTGGTGGAGCATGGCCTGTTCGACCTGGAACCGGACGTCGGGTCCTGCCTCGGAGGGGGAGGTCGCGGAGGGTTTGGGCGATCACGTCGGCCTGGTCGGCGGAGATGTCCCCGGTGTTCGACGCGGTGTGGGTGAGGACCAGGGTGGTGTCGAGGTCGCGGGCGAGTTTCACCCGTCGGCTGGCCTGACCGGGACGGATCCGCAGCAGCCCAGACAGCCAGGTGGCGGTGGACGTCGCGCCAGCGGTCTTGCCCAGATCACGCCGGTCAACCTCCCGGATCCCGGCCAGCAGCGCCGCGTCGACCTGCGCGGCCAGTCCCTGTAGGTCGGACAGCAGGTCGACCAACTCGTCTTCGGGCATCGACCACAACACCGGCGGCAACTCGTCCCCCAGCCGGGACCGCATCCGCGCCACCAGCACCGGCAACCGGTGCCCAGACACCCCCGCAGCAGAGCCCGCCCCGGTCGTGTCGGTGCCCGCACCGGTGCCCGTGTCGGTGGCGGTGTCGGTGGCGATGCCCGCTCCGGTCGCGGTGACAGTGACAGTTTCCATGATCCAACCATAGAGGTGACCACCGACAACCCGACCCGAAAGCCCTGTGAAACAAGGACTCTTCCATGATCATGAAGAGCAACAGGTGCTACAGCCCCGAACGCCTTCATGAAGGAAAGCTGACTCTACTGTCTCACCCGTGGGTCTTTGACGGTCTCGTGGTCAGGCTCGCCCGGGGAGTGTGCGGCAGCGGCCGCCGAATGCTCGCGTAGCGAGGGCGATGAGGGGCTCGGCGCTACACGGAAGCCCGTTTCCGTGATCATGCGCGAGAAGATGCCCACCGTGCCGCTCGTTCCTGGGCATCTTGTCGCGCATGATCATGCGGGTCTGTGTCTCGCCTCGTACTTGCCTTCATGATCATGAGCCGGCGCCGGCGCGTGCGGCGGGCTGGTCGTCAGGGTGCCGAGGATCCGACGTCGACGGGCCGAGCGATTCACTCCTTGCCCGGGCAATCTATGGTGGCCACGTCGGGTGATCAGGAACCCGTGATGCCACGGAGGTGTCCCGAGATGAGTCAGGCCGAACGCGAGCGCGCCGTTGTCGCGGACGTACCCAAGGAACTTCTGATCGGTGGCCAGTGGCGCGCCGCGGCCGCCGACGCGGAGTTCAAGGTCGAGGACCCGTCGACCGGCGACGCCCTGTGCGTGGTCGCCGACGCCGCCGAGGCAGACGGTCTCGCCGCCCTTGACGCGGCCGTCGCGGCGCAGGACGGATGGGCCGCGACCGCGCCCAGGGCCCGCAGCGACATCCTTCTTCGTGCGTACCACCTCCTGCTCGAACGCCAGGACGACCTCGCCCTGCTGATGACCCTGGAGATGGGCAAGCCGCTGGCCGAGGCCAAGGGCGAGATCGCCTACGCCGCCGAGTTCTTCCGATGGTTCGCCGAGGAGGCCGTACGCATCGATGGCGGCTACGCGGTGTCGCCGGACGGGACGAGCCGGTTCGTCGTCGTACGCCAGCCGGTCGGGCCGTGCCTGCTCATCACACCGTGGAACTTCCCGATGGCCATGGGCACCCGAAAGATCGGCCCGGCGGTGGCGGCCGGCTGCACGATGGTGGTCAAACCGGCGCCGGACACGCCACTGTCGATGCTGGCGCTCGCCGGGATCCTGCAGGAGGCGGGGCTCCCCGACGGCGTACTCAACGTCCTCACCACCACCGATGCCGCCGGTGTCATGGAGCCGCTGATCCGCGACCCGCGTTCACGCAAGCTGTCGTTCACCGGCTCGACGGCCGTGGGACGCAAGCTGCTCGAGCAGGCCGCGGGCACCGTCATGCGTACTTCCATGGAACTCGGCGGCAACGCGCCCTTCGTTGTCTTCGACGACGCGGACCTCGACGCTGCCGTCGATGGTGCGGTGCTGGCCAAGATGCGGAACGTCGGAGAGGCGTGCACGGCGGCCAACCGGTTCTACGTCCAGTCCGGCGTGGCGGGGGAGTTCGCCCGCCGGCTCGCCGAACGCATGGGCGCCATGCGGGTCGGCCGAGGCGTCGACGACGGCGTCCAGGTCGGGCCGCTGATCAACGCCGCCGCTCTGAACAAGGTGAAGTCCCTCGTCGCCGACGCGGTGCGGCAGGGTGCCTCCACGGTGGTGGGCGGCTCGGCGGTCGGTGGGCCGGGGTACTTCTATCAGCCGACCGTCCTCACCGACGTCCCACCGGCCGCGCAGCTGTCGCGGACGGAGATCTTCGGGCCGGTTGCCCCGCTGACGGTGTTCGAGAGCGAGGACCAGGCGGTCGAGGTGGCAAACGACACCGAGTTCGGGCTGATCGCGTACGTCTACACCCGCGACCTCGAGCGCGGCATCCGGGTCAGCGAACGTCTGGAGACCGGCATGGTCGGACTCAACCGGGGCATGGTGTCGACACCGGCGGCGCCGTTCGGCGGCGTGAAGCAGTCGGGCATCGGCCGCGAAGGTGGGCGGCTCGGCATCGAGGAGTTCCTCGAGGTGAAGTACATCAACATCACTGTCGGATAGGTGCGTTCCAGGCTGCTGAGTGCCTAGGCGAAGCTGTTCGCGACGGCAGCGAAGCTGTTCACGACAGGCAAGGGGGAGTCCATGGTCGGGCTGGAGGCGGTCCGGGCGGCGCGGGAGACCATCGGCACCAGGCTGCACCGCACGCCAACGCTGTCGGTCGCAAGCCTTGACGGCCGCGCTGGTGTGGAGCTGATGGTTCAAGGCGGAGGTCCTGCAGAAGACCGGCTCGTTCAAGCCGCGCGGGGTCCTGAACCGGCTCGCCCGGCTGACCCCCGACGAGCGCGACCGCGGGGTCATCTGCATCTCCGCCGGAAACCACGCGCAGGCGCTGGCCTGGGCGGCGGCCAGGATCGGAGTGTCGGCGGCGGCCGTGATGCCGGCGACCGCAGCCGCGGAGCAAGGTCGCGGCGACGAAGTCCTACGGCGCAGAGGTCATTCTCCGGGGCGAGAGTGCGGTCGAGACACACGCCGACTTCCCCGCGATCGTCGCCGAGTCCGGCCGGGTCGTGATCCCGCCGTACGACGACCCGGACATCATCGCCGGCCAGGGCACGATCGGACTCGAACTCCTCGAGGATGTCCCCGACCTCGACGCGATCGTCGTCCCGGTGGGTGGCGGCGGACTCGTCGGCGGTATCGCCGTCGCGGTCAAGGAGCAGCGGCCCGAGGTCGGGTGATCGGGGTCGAACCCACCGGTGCGGCGTGTCTGCGTGCCGCCCTGGCCGAAGGTCACGTCGTACGCCTGCCGCGCACCCCAACCATCGCCGACGGACTGGCGGCACCGTTCGTGAGCGAACGCACGCTCGCTCTCGCGACCTGCTATGTCGACGACGTCGTGCTGGTGAGCGACGAGGAGATCGTCGAGGCCATGGGTATCCTCCTCGAACGTACGAAACTGCTGACCGAACCCGGTGGCGCGGTCGCGGTCGCGGCGTTGCTCCACCGGCGCTGCGGGCTGCGGCCCGGTCAGCGCGCGGTCGCCGTGCTCAGCGGCGGAAGTGTCGACCGGTCGCTGCTGACATCCTTGCTCCGAACAGACATCCTTGCTCTAAAACAGACATCCTTGCTCTGAAACAGACGGGGCTTGCTCGCAACGGGACGGGCTTGCTCTGAAGAACAGACGGGCGGAGGGCGAGTTTCGATGGACGAAGCGCAGCCAGGCTACGAGTCTCGCGCGCCCAACCGGCCAGACCCGCTCCTGCCGGGGCAGCCGCCGTCCCGACCGCCCGACGAGAACGTACGCGAGGATCGACGACGGCTCGGCCTGCCGACGTGGGCCCGGTCGATCGCCGCCGCGGGCGGGGCTGCTGTGGGCATGCTGCTCGCCGTACCGGTGGGCGGCATGCTCTTCGTGTTTCTCTTCGAACGCCTGGGCACCGCCATCATCCGGGACATCACCTCCGGCGCGCTGACCGACGACCTCGGAGGCGTCGAGGCGGTCCTGGTGGGGATCTTCGTCGTGATCGGTGCACTGCTGGTGGCAGCGCTCGCCGTGGTCGCGCTGGTCACACCGGTGTTCGTCATCCTGCCCACGGCGGCGACTGCTCTGGCGCTTCGGATCGCCGGCGCCGGCCTGATCGCCCGGACGCTGCTGGTATCCCTCGGCGCCGCCGTTGTCGTCGCGGCGGTCCTCCAGACGATGTCCTCGTCACTCGACATCGACATGGACCTGTGGATGTGGGTCGTTATCGCCGCAGGTGGGGCGTTCGCCGGTCGGTTCGTGGTCGAGGTGTGGAAGCCCGACGACGCGGGCCGGATCGCGCAGGGGGACACAGGTTGGCGGCGGTGGATCCGCCTGGGGGTCGTGTGGATCGCCCTTGTGGCCTTGGCGATCGTCCTCGTACTCGTCCTGGTCGGCCTGCTGCCCGTCACCTTGCGGGAGCTGTTCGTGGTGTGAACCGGCGGGAGCTGCGGGCCGGTCGCCGGGCCAGCCGCAGGTCAGCCTCGGGTCAGCTGCGGGTCGGCTGCGATGGGCCACGGCTCGACCGTGCGCCAGCCGCGCCAGCGCGTCGTTGGAATGCGCGGTGATCAGCTTGTCGAGGCGCTCGAGGTCGCGGTCGCGGATCGCCTCGACGATGGCGCCGTGTTCGCCCACGGTCGCCTCGGGTACCTGGCAGGTCTCCTCGAGCGCCGCGATGCACATCCGGGTCTCGACGAGCAGTGTGTCGTGCATCCGCCACAGCCGCGGACTCCCCGACTCCGCCACGAGCAGTTGGTGGAACGCAAGGTCGGCGTCGCCGAGCGCATTGAGATCGGCGCGACGCGCGGCGGTGACCATGTGCCGGTGGGCCTTCTCCAGTCGGCGTACGGACCCGGCGACGTCGCGTTCGAGAATCGTGGCGACGGCGGCGCGTTCGACCGCGGACCGGGCGAGGTAGATGTCACGCACGTCGTCGTCCAGCTCGATGACGAAGAGGCCGCGGTTGTGAACGCTGCGCTGGACTACCTCGACGCAACGGCCGTACGGATGGACCTCGGCGTACGGATGGGCCGGTTCCACCAACACTACGACCTGCTGCTGACGCCGACGC
>JBOHED010000733.1:0-7338 GCA_050700915.1 Actinopolymorphaceae bacterium
ATCCGGTCGCGCAGGACAAGAAGGGGACCCTCGGTGTCGACCAGCGGAATGCTCAGAAGGTAGGATCCGGGAGTGACATGGCCAGCATACGTCATCGGGTACAACAGCACGCCGACTGGGATTGACCGGCCGGCAGGGGCGTAGGAGAGGTAGTCGGCGGCAGCACACGGGTCGCCTGTCTTCTTCTCGCCGTCAGCGGCCCAACCTGTCCGCAGACGCCGGTCACTCCCAGGCCCGTGTCGCCACCGGCACGCTGCGCTCGTCCCTCGTGGTGCAACAGGCCGGCGTACGACGTCTCCACTTCCGCCTCGAGAAGAACGCGGGTGTGCAGCGGCTCGCTCTCGCGCAGCGTCCCGGCAGGAAGGCGGCTGGCGGTGACGCCGTCCCCGCCGCGGACCTCCGCCGACTCGAGGAAGACGTCAAGACTGGACGCGGCGACGGCGCGTTCGGGGCCGCACGCTCCAGTAGCGGCAAGAGCTACCACAAGGCCTATCGCGACGTGTACCCGTCGGAGCTTCGCCATGGAGACTCCCGGTCGCCTGCACGTGGTGGTCCAGCCAGGATGACGTGAACGTACGGCCGGAGGGTTGCCCGGTCAACGGAAAGGCCCGAGAACTACTGGCCCGTCAGAGTCCGTAAGGCCCGTCCCACCTGCTCACCGGACGGGAGCGATTCAGGCTCGATGAGCGCCTGGAGCGACAGTCCGGCGATGAGTGCGTGAATTACGGAACCCAGGCCCTCGGCAGTGTCGGCGTCGACCTCCTCCGGGTCGAGGCCGAGGACGCCCGCCGCCAGGTCGGTGCGCGCGCCCCGGGCACCGTCGGCGAGGACCTGGCGGATCTCGTCGTCGAACCCTGCCTGTGCATAAGCCTGGACGCTGGCCTTCAGGACCTCGCGCTGCCGCGTCATGGCCGGGATGAGCTCGCCGACTCCGATCTGCAGTCTCTCGGACGGACTCGCCTCGCTGGCGAGCCTCAGCGCCGCATCGATCGCATCGCCCCACTCGCCCTGGGCCTCGATGGTGGCGGCGGTCATCAGGGCGTCCTTGGAACCGTAGTGGTAGCCGATCGACGCCAGATGCGCGCCGGACTCGGCGACGATGTCCCTCGCGGTGGTGCGGTGGTAGCCCTTCTCCACAAGAAGCTTCTTCGCGGCGGTGAGCAGGTCATCGCGTTGGCTCATGCCGCCGAAGGCTAACAGCTTTTTACGTACGTACGTATTGACGCCGGAATTTGTACGTACGTACGATCGATCCGTGGCTGCTGACCATCCCCACCGTGCTTCCGTCCGTGTCTGGTGCGGGCTGGTCGTCCTGGTACTCCCAGCCCTGCTGGCCTCGATGGACATCTCTGTGCTGTTCGTCGCGGGACCGGCGATCGCCGAAGCGCTTCGTCCCACGTCTACGCAATGGCTGTGGGCGATGGACATCTACAGCTTCGTCCTGGCGGGGCTGCTGATCACGATGGGAAGTCTCGGTGACCGCATCGGCCGGAGAAGGCTGCTGCTCTTCGGTGCGGGTGTCTTCGGTGGCGCCTCGGCACTCCTCGCCTACGCGCCCAGCCCCGAGGCGCTGGTCGGCGCGCGTGCGCTGCTTGCTGTCGGCGGAGCGACGCTCGCGCCATCGACGCTGTCCCTGATCCGGGGAATGTTCGTCGACGAGGCGCAGCGTCGCACCGCAGTCGGTGCCTGGACCATCGCGTTTGCCGGCGGGGCCGTGGGTGGCCCCATCATCGGCGGAGCACTTCTGGAGCACCTTTGGTGGGGAGCGGTCTTCCTGATCAATATGCCTGTCATGCTCCTTCTGCTTCTTGCGGGTCCGTTCCTCGTGGTCGAGTCGAAGAATGCGACCCGGACGCGATTCGACCTCCCCGGTGCGGCGACGTCCCTGGTGGCGATTCTGTGTCTGGTACTGGCGTTGAAACAGGTCGCCGGGCATGGATCCGGCCTCGTTGCCTGCATCGCGGCCGCGGTTGGCGTCGTTTCCGCGGCCGCATTTCTCCACCTGCAGCGCCGCTCCCCGCATCCGTTGATCGATCTCACGCTGTTCCGGCGTCCCGCGTTCGCAACCGCGGTGGGAGTCAACACCGTCGGAGCGTTGGTGATGTCGGGCATGGGTGTCCTCGTCTTTCCGTTCCTACAACTTGTGCACGGTCTCTCGCCCCTGCGGTCCGCGCTGGTCGCTGTTCCAACCTTCGCCGGTGTCCTCCTCGGCACGGCGACCGCTTCGGTGCTCGGCACCCGGTTCACTGCCACGGGACTGTTGAGTACGGGGCTGTTGTCCGGCACTGTTGCCCTTGCCGTCATCGCGACCGTCGAGCCGACGACCGACCTGTGGCTGTTCCTCGGTGCCTACACGGTCCTCACCTTCGGCTCTGGACTCTGCGGCACGAGCGGCACGTCCCTCGTGCTCACCAGCGCACCTCGGGTGCACGCTGGTTCCGCCGCGGGAGTTTCCGAGACCAGTGGCGCACTCGGCTCCGCTCTGGGGATCGCCGGTTTCGGTACGGTCGCCGGAATGGTCTACCGCGCTGCCCTGACGGGGGCCGCGCCGGTTGGGGTCGAGGGTGCGGCGCTCGAAACGTTAGGAGGAGCCGTGGCGGCCGCGCGGCGGTTTGGCGAGGCTGACGCGGCCAAGGTCCTCGACGCCGCGTTCGCCGCGTACACCGACGGCCTGACGACGGCCGCCCTGGTGGGAGCGGTCCTCACCGCGTCGCTGGCCGTGGTGATAGCCGTCGTGCGTACGTCGTCAACAGCAGTGGTGGCCGCGCCACGCCTCGCGTCCCTCGCGGACGGCGACGGCCGCGATGACCAGGGCGGCCACCGGGTCGGCCCATGACCAACCGAACAGGCTGTTCAGCCCGAGCCCGACCAGCAGAACCGCCGAGAGGTACGTACACAGGAGGGTCTGGTGCGAGTCGGCCACCGCGCTACGGGATCCGAGTTCGCGGCCGGCGCGGCGCTGGGCGTACGAAAGGACCGGCATCACGGCAAGGCTGACCGCCGCCAACGCAAGGCCGACCGTGGAGTGTTCGGCGGCACCGCCCGTGATCAGCGCGCGCACCGAGTCGACGGTGACGTAGGCGGCGAGGGCGAAGAACGAGAACGCGATCAGCCGTAGGGCCGTCTTCTCCCGATCCTCGGGGTTGCGGGCCGCGAACTGCCACGCGACCGCGGCGGCGGAGAGTACCTCGATCGCGGAGTCCAGGCCGAACCCGATCAGTGCCGTGGACGAGGCGAGGGTGCCGGCGGTGATCGCGATGACCGCCTCGACCACGTTGTAGGAGATCGTGGCCGCCACCAGCAGGCGTACGCGCCGGTGCAGGATCGTCCGGCGCGCTGTGGGCACGACGAAGGCGCCGGGAGCGACGCCCTCGCCGTCAGGCGTGGGTACGGAGCTCATGGTCGGCATGTCCTACGGGTTCGAGTTGGAAGGTGGAATGGGCGACGTCGAAATGCCCGGCGAGGCACGCCTGCAGTGCGTCCAACAGTTGGGGAGCGTGCCCGTCGTGGAAGCATGCGGGTTCGACGACGACGTGCGCCGACAGCACCGGCATGCCGGACGTGACCGTGTGGACGTGCAGATCGTGGACGTCGTGTACGTGGTCGACCGCGCGGATGTGGGTACGAATCTGCTCGAGGTCGATCTCCGCGGGTGCCGATTCGAGGAGGACGTCGACCGCCTCGCGGAGCAGCCGGAGCGCCCGCGGGACGATCACGAGCCCGATCGCCAGGGACACCAGCGCGTCGGCACGGGTGAAGCCGGTCAAGGCGATCGCCAAGGCAGCGACCAGGACGCCGACCGAGGTGGCGCTGTCGGTGGCCACCTCCAGGAATGCCGCCCGCAGGTTGAGGCTGGCCTCGCGCGCCCGCCACAGCAGCGCCACGCCCCCCAGGTTGCCGGCCAGCCCGATCGCGCCGAACAACGCCATGCCCGCCGGTTCGACAGCGCTCGGCTCGACCAGCCTGCGGACGCCCTCGACCAGCACGTAGCCGCCGATGCCGGTGAGGACCAGCCCATTGACGGCCGCGGCCAGGATCTCCGCCCGCGCCCAGCCGAAGGTGCGGTGCCCGATCGCGGGGCGGGCGGCAAGCAGCGCCGCGCCCAACGCCAACGCCACCCCACCGGAGTCGGCGAGGACGTGCCCCGCGTCGGCGAGCAACGCGAGGCTGCCGGTCAGGAACGCACCGACGACCTGGACGACGAAGATCGCCAGCGAGATCGCGAGGGTCCCGGCCAGCAGCCACCGATGCCGCCCGGTCGCGGTCACCCCATGGGCGTGGCCGTGGCCGCTGCGCTGACCGTCGTGCTCGTCACTCATGGCTTCACCATGCGGCGGGTCCTGCCCGAACTGCCTGATCCTGCGGCTCGTTCGGGATGGCTGGCTCGTTCGGGATGGCTGGCCTCGGTGTGTTCGGTGTGGGCGACCGCGAGGTCCAGCAGCATCCGTACGTGCGCATCGGCGAGCCGGTAGTAGGCCATCCGTCCGTCGCGCCGGGCCGTGACCACCCGGTGGGCCCGCAGCAGCCGCAACGCATGGGACGTCGCCGACTCACTCAGTCCCGTGACGGCGGCCAAGTCGCATACGCACAACTCGCCGTCCAGCAACGCCAGGAGCAGCTTGAGCCTGCCTGGGTCGGAGAGCAGCCCGAACACGTCCGCGGTGTCGACGAGATCGCCTTCGGCCGGCATCCGCTCCGTGACCGCGGTGACCCGATGGGCATCCACCACGCGGGCGGAGCAACCGTCGATCAGCACGACCTGCTCATCTGAAGAGCTGTTCACACGTACGAGGCTAGAGGGCGAATGCCGGGTGGTGTCAAGTGCCGGACAAAGCGGGCGAGGGGAGGTGTCAGGTCCGCCTTGACGCGAGCGCGTCGTCGGTACGCTGGGTCCGGTACGCCGGGACGGGGACGCCGAGGCGACTGAGTGCGAGGCGGCAGAGACCGGATGGACGAGTCCACGGCAACAGAACTCCTGGCAGCTGCCAGAGCCGGTGACGACGATGCCTTCGGACGCCTGGTCGGCCCGCTGCGGGGTGAGCTGCACGCGCACTGCTATCGAATGCTGGGCTCGGCCCACGATGCCGACGACGCCGTACAGGAGACGCTGCTTCGGGCGTGGCGCCAGCTCGAGCGGTTCGAGTACCGCGGGTCGTTCCGCCCGTGGTTGTACAAGATCGCGACCAACCGGTCACTGACCCTGATCGAGCGAAGGGGCCGCCGTGAGCTCCCCACCGACCTGAGCCCCGGGAGCGCACCGCTGGCCGAGACGGCATGGGTGGAGCCGTACCCCGGCCAGCGGTTGAACTGGGCAGCCGAGCTCGGCCCGGAGCCACGCGCCGTCGCGCTGGAGAGCATGGAGATCGCGTTCGTCGCCGCACTCCAACACCTTTCACCGCTCCAGCGGGCCGTCCTGTTGCTGCGTGATGTCCTCGGGTACGCCGCCCGCGAGGTCGCCGACCTGCTGGAGACGTCCGTAGCGGCTGTCAACAGCGCCTTGCAGCGGGCACGGAAGGTCCTGGACGGGCTGCTCCCGGACGAGACCCAGCGGGCAACGCTGGACGCGATGGACGACCCGACGCGGCGGGAGGTCGCCCAGCGCTACACGACCGCGTGGGAGGCCGGCGACGTCGACGCCATCGTGGCCATGCTGACCGAGGACGCGAAGTACTCGATGCCGCCGTTGACGGAATGGTACGAAGGCCATGACGGCATTCGGGCGTTCCTGGTCGAAGGGCCGCTCCGGAGCCGTTGGCGCTTCCTGCCCGCCCGCGCGAACGGGCAACTCGCGTTCGGTACGTACATGTGGAACGACGAGAAGGCCGCCTTCTTCGCCGCCGGCCTTGACCTTGTTGCGCTGCGCGGTGCCCGGATCGCCGAAGTGGTGTCGTTCCTCGATGCGGACTTCCCGGCGTTTGGTCTCCCGGTGGAGCTGGCCGGCTGAAACGATCTCGCCCGCCTGCGATGAGTTTCCGCATGTTGCGTGGGTTGTCGTATCGACGGACCAACCTGCGACGCCTGAGGAGGCGCGGAGATGCCTACCGATACGGAACAGATCCAGACGTTGATCGAGCGCTGGGCCAACGCGGTCCACGCGGGTGACCTGGACGGCGTGCTGGCCGATCATGCCGAGGACATCGTGATGTTCGACGTGCCGCCGCCGTACGAGGGGGTGCTCGGCATCGACGCCTACCGCGAAACCTGGCCACCGTTCTTCGAGTGGCAGAGGCAGGGAGCCTCGTTCGAGATCGAGTCCTTCGACGTCGCCGCGGGCCAGGATGTCGCCTTCGCCCATGCCCTGCTGCGGTGCGGGACTCCGCAGGAGTTCGCCGACCGGCCCGAGAACCGGCTCCGGCTGACGCTCGGCCTCCGCAAGGAGGTCGGCCGGTGGGTCGTAGTGCACGAGCACCACTCGTTCCCCCACACAGGTGTGGATGGGGACACCGGCGTGGATGCGGACACCGTCGTGGGCGGGAACACTGACGTGGGCGGGGACACTGACGTGGGCGGGGACACTGACGAAACGTCGGTCAACCGGACGGACAGTCAACACGCCAGGGCCGAAGGCGAGATTCGTCAGCTGCACCAGCGGTGGTTCGAGGGCACGGTCGCGAAGGATCTCGACGCCATGATGGCCGCCATCGCCTCCGACGTCGTGTCCTACGAGCACGAAGCGCCATTGCAGTACGTCGGTGTGGACGCCGTACGGGCGGTCTGCCGGCGCGGCCTCGACGCAGCCGGCGACGCGACGGTCAGGTGGGACGTTCCAGACCTGAGGATCCTCGTGCGGGACGACCTGGCGGTCGCGTGGGGCCTCAACCTCATGCAGGTCGAGCAACCAGATGGAGGGATGCTCGACAGCTGGTCGCGAGGAACCCGGGTGTTCGAACGCAGAGACGGCGACTGGATGATGATCCATCAGCACCTCTCGTTTCCGTACGACCGGGACACGGGCACGAGGGGTTCCGACCCGGATCCGTCCTGACCAGTGCCCGGGCCGGGGTGGGGATGGCAACAAACCGGTTGCCGACCCCGGCACTCGTCTGCTTCAGTCGCGCCAGGAACCGGTCTACCCAGGGAGAGAGAAGCCGATGCGCCAAGCGTTCATGTCCACCCAGAAGGGATTTGTCGCCTATTCAGAGGACATGACGCTTCGTGAGCACGCTGAACCTGGGAATCCTGGCGCATGTAGACGCCAGTAAGACCACCCTGACCGAGCGGCTGCTGTTTGCCGCCGGTGTCATCGACGAGATCGGCAGTGTCGACGCCGGAAGTACCCAGACCGACTCGTTGGCGCTGGAGCGGCAACGCGGCATCACCATCAAGTCCGCAGTGGTG
>JBOHED010000734.1:0-3251 GCA_050700915.1 Actinopolymorphaceae bacterium
GGGCACCAGATCCGGGTCTCCTGCCAGCCCACCTCCGAGTCGTCGACGAGCCCGAACGCGACCGCATCGTCGGCATACGTACCGGTCAGCACCTTGTGCAGGGCGAGCTTGCCGCGCTGCACGCGCATCTGCACCGCACCCTGGCTCATGCCCAACCTGGCCGCCAGCTCGTTCATCGGCGTCTCGTGCACGAACCGCTGGACGAGCAGCTCCCGCGTCTCCGCCGGCAACAGCGCCATCGCCCGATCGAGCAACTCCGCCAACTCACGCCGTTCCAGCTCCACCTCGACGTCGAACCGGTCATCGGCCGGGAGATCGAGTTCGCCGGGCTCTCCGCCCGGCACGGCCGTATCAAGGGCGGCGAGCCGGGACCGCTCCCGCCCGTTCCGCCGCACCCAGCGCCGATGAACGTTGCCGAGAATCGCGAACAGCCACCGCTCGACGCCACTCGGATCATGGAGCCGGTCACGCAGTCGCCACGCTTCGTACAGGGTTTCCTGCGCGAGATCCTCAGCGACCTCCGCATCGACACCCAGGCGCCGGGCCCGCCGGACCAACCGAATCCGAAGGCCAGGCAGGGCTTCGTCCCAACTGGTGAGGTCCGCAGTCATCGTGAACACATCAGCTCATCGCCACCGCACCTCCGGATCTCACGCATTTTTCGCCACAATCTCTGATCAGATCAAGACAGACCTCTGCTCAGATCAAGACAGATGCCGGTGCGCGGCATTTCCGAGCCGTGGCTGCCCGCGGTTCATGATCATGAGGCAGAAACCGGGCTCCAGGGAGCTTGAGATGCCGACTTTCTGCCTCATGATCATGAAACCGGCCGCCGCCCGGCAAACGGAGGAGGCTGCCAGCCCCGCCCAGCGACCGACTGCTCGCCCGCCATTCTGCGCCAACGCGACTCCGGGTTCCCCGCGGAGGCGATCCGTGTGGCCGCCAACGGTCACCGATAGGCGCGCGCCTGCAACTCGAACAGCTCCGCGTAGCGCCCGCCAGACCCGACCAGTTCGTCATGCGTACCGCTTTCCACGATCCGGCCAGCGTGCAGGACGACGATCAGGTCGGCCATCCGTACGGTGGAGAACCGGTGGGACACCAGCACCGTGACGCCGCCGGTACGATGCCGGTCTCCCGCGCGAACCGCGCGAACAACGCGTGCTCCGCCTCGGGATCCAGCGCGGCCGTCGGCTCGTCCAATATCAACACCAACGGGCTTGTACGCATGAACCCTCGCGCGAGCGCCAGCCGCTGCCATTGCCCACCGGACAGCTCGACGCCGCCGGTGAACCGCTGCCCAGCTGAGTCTCCAGGCCATCCAGTGCGGAGTAGTGGTCGACCCGAAGGCTTCGCGGTCAGCCACTACTCCGCACAGGATGACGATCGACACCACGCCGGGCAAGGTGGAAGGCGATACTCAGACCTTCCAGCCCACCACCGACGACAAGGACCTTTGTCATCCGCCCTCCTCACCGGTTGGCTGCCGGCCGGCGCTCTCTCAGGTCCGGGGTGTCGTGGTCGCCGGTGAAGGTGTGCCAGAGGTCGGCGTAGCGGCCGCCGTCGGCGACCAAGGAGTCATGCGTACCGGATTCGGTGATTCTGCCGCCGTCGACCACCACGATCCGGTCGGCGGCCTGCGCGGTGGTGAGCCGGTGTGCGATGACGAGGGTCGTACGCCGGGAGGCCAGCCGGTCGGTCGCGCTGGCCACCGCGGCCTCGGTCGCCAGGTCGAGCGACGCGGTGGCCTCGTCCAGCAACAGGATCGCCGGATCGGTCAGCTCCGCCCGGGCGAGGGCGAGCAGTTGCCGCTGGCCGGCGGACAGACTGTGACCGCGTTCGCCGACCGGATGCAGATAGCCATGTTTCAGGCTGGCGATCATCTCGTGCGCACCCACCGCGCGGGCGGCCCGTTCGACGTCCGCCTCGCCGGCCTCGGGCCGGCCGTAGGCGATGACGTCGCGGACCGAGCCGTTGAAGAGGTACGACTCCTGGGGCACCACCCCGAGACGCTGCCGGTAGGCGCGCAGATCCAGCCGACGCAGGTCGTGTCCATCGATCCGGACAGCGCCGGACGTCGGGTCGTAGAACCGCGCGACCAGCTTGGCGATCGTCGACTTCCCCGCGCCGGTCTCGCCCACGATGGCGACCGTCTCGCCCGGCTGGACGCACAGGTCCACGCCCTTCAACGCCTCCGGAGCCGAGCCGCCGCTTTCGTCACCTTCGGCCGTCTCGCCGGCTGCGTAGCGGAACCGCACCTGGTCGAACTCGATCTGCCCGGCGACCCGGCCGGGAGCAACCGGTTCGGCCGGCAACGGAGTCGACGTCGGCGTACGCAGCAACTCCCCGATCCGGCGCATGCCGACCTTCGCCCGCTGATAGCCGTCGACGACCTGCGAGAACTGCTGGATCGGCGAGAACAGCATGGTGACGTACAGCAGGAACGCGATGATCCCCCCGACGGTCAGCTCTCCCGCCGCCACCAGGGCGGCACCGGCGCCGAGCACGATTGCCGACGCGACCTCGTAGGCGAGTTCGGTGAAGGAGAAGAACCACGCCAGGTGGACCTGTGCGCGACGACGCCGCGACAGCAACCCCGTGGCCAGCTCGTCGAAGATCTCGATGTTTCGCGCCTCACGGCCGTACGCCTGCGCGACCCTGATCCCCGCGATGTTCTCCTGGAAGGTGGCGTTGACCGTGCTCAGCTGCTCGCGCGCCTCGTCGTAGGCCTTCGTCGACACCTTCCGGTAGATCGCGACGGCGATGGCGAACGCAGGCAGGAGCGTCACCGTCGCCATCGTCAGCGACGGACTGATCTGGACCATCACGCCCAGCACGCCGACGAACGTCAGCGCCGCGACGACGACTGTGCCGAGGCTGCCCTGGATGAACGCGCGTACCGAGTCGACGTCGCTGGTGAGACGCGTCATCACCTGCCCGCCGCGTTCGCGTTCGTAGAAGTCGAGGCCGAGTCGCTGCAGGTGCGCGAACATCTTCACCTGGAGCCAGTACAGGACCCGCTCGCCGTTGCGCCCGACGGTCCGTACGTTCGCCGTGGTCACCAACCACCCGGCCGCCACGATCACCAGCGCCAGCCCCGACATGAGGAACAGCACGTCGGCGGCACCGCGGGTGACACCCCGGTCGATCCCCGCCCGGGTCAGCCACGGCACGGCGAGACCGAGCGCGGCCTCGACGGTGACCAGTGCCGTGCTGACCAGGATGCCCGTACGGAAGGGACGCCACAGGTG
>JBOHED010000735.1:0-4375 GCA_050700915.1 Actinopolymorphaceae bacterium
TCGGTTGGCCGTCGTACGTCATCGAGGAGTACGTCGGGATGGCGCACGTCTTCGCCGCCCAGCTGACCAGCCTGGTCGCGGAAGGCGTCTTCGACCTCTTCCCCACCGTCCGGGTCACGCTGCTGGAGAGCGGTGTGACCTGGCTTCCCGCACACCTGTGGAAGTTCGACAAGGAGTGGAAGAACCTCCGGCTGCAGGTGCCGTGGGTGAAGCGGCCGCCGTCCCACTACATCCGTGACCACGTACGCCTGACCGCGGAGCCGTGGGATCTGCCCGCGGACGACCGCCTGGCGCTGGACCTGTTCGACCAGTTGGGCTCGGAGGAACTGCTGCTCTACTCGACCGGCTTCCCGCACCAGTCGGTAGGGAACCTCGACCATCTGCTGGGCGTACTTCCCGAGACCGCGGCCGAGAAGATCAGAGCGGCCAACGCCCGGGACTGGTACCGCGGCCTGAGCCAAGCCCGATCGTCGTGACGACGGAGGATTCCCAAAGATGACCGCAGTGACAGACGCACCGGGCCGTACGAAGCAACCCGCGACCCAGGTCGGCATCGTGGACTGCGACACCCACAACACGTGGAACGACTTGTCGGAGCTGAAGCCGTTCCTCGCACAGCGTTGGCACCGGCTGCTCGACGAGTTCGGTCCCCGGCACTACGCGGGCGGTGGCTATCCGCGTTTCTGGGGTGACGCCGTGGACACCGCACCGGACTCCGGACGCAAGTCCGGTTCCGACGTGGCGTTCATGGGCACCAACCACCTCGACCGGCACGACATCGCGTACGCCGTCCTCATCCCGCTCAATCCCGTGACGGGCATGCAGAACCTCGACTTCGCCGGCGCCCTGGCGCGGGCGATCAACGCTTGGGAAGCCGCCGAGTGGCTCGACAAGGAGCCGCGGCTGCGTTCGTCCATCGTGGTGCCGACGGAGGATCCGGACGCGGCCGTCGCCGAGATCCGCCGGGTCGGCCACGATCGGCGGTTCGTCCAGGTGCAGTTCAGCGGCCGACCGCAGGAGCCGATGGGTCGGCGGCGGTACTGGCCGATCTACCAGGCGTGTGTGGACCTGGACCTGCCGGTGATGTCGCACGCCTTCGGCTCGAGCGGCCATCCGATCACGGGCACGGGCTGGGCGTCGTACTACCTCGAGGACCACGTCGGACCGGCGATCTCCGTACAGGCGAACATCACCAGCATGATCATGGAAGGGGTGTTCGAACGGTTCCCGACGCTGCGGTTCGTCTCGGTCGAGAACGGCTTCGCATGGGCGTCGGCGCTGCGGTGGCGGATGGACAACGCCTGGACGCTGCTCAGGCACGAGGTCCCGCAGCTACGCCGGCCGCCGTCGGAGTACTTCGACGACCACGTCTACCTCGCCACCCAGCCGGTGGAGGAGCCGGAGAAGCGGGAGTTCTTCCAGCAGATGCTCGACCAGTACCCGGGGTTCGCCGACCGGCTGCTGTTCTCCAGCGACTATCCGCACTGGGACGGGGACAATCCCGCGCGGGCGGTGCCGCTGCTCCGCGACCGGGACGCGCGGGAGAAGGTCCTCAGGCTGAACGCCCGCGGGCTGTACCGGCTGCCATGAGGCTGCCATGAAGTACGTCGTCGCGACCGTGGCGGAAATCCCGCCGGGCGAACGCAAGATCGTCGACGTCGCCGGCCGCTCCGTCGGCATCTTCAACCTGAGCGGAGAGTTCTTCGCGCTGCGTAACCGCTGTCCCCATCAGGGTGCGGAGCTCTGTCGCGGCAAGCTGTGGGGAACCGTCACCGCGTCGGTCCCGGGCGAGTTCGACTACACGGCGCGCGGCGAGATCCTCAGTTGCATCCATCACGGGTGGGAGTTCCACATCAGGACCGGGCAGTCCTGGTGTGACCCGGCGCGGCTGCGGGTGGCGTCGTACGAGCCGGAGGTGCGGCGTGGGGACGAGATCCTGGAGGCGCCCGGCGGTGTTGACCAGAAGGTCAGGGGCCCGTACGTCGCGGAGACGATCCCGGTGACCGTCGAGGGCGAGTACATCGTGCTCGACCTCGCGTAACCGCCCCCGCCCCAGGCGGTTGTCGAATGCGGAACTGAATCGAATGCGGAGTAGTGGTCAACCGGGCGGCCTCGGGTTCAAGGGGTCGTTGCAACGCTTCGGTCGACCACTACTCCGCATTGGATTCACCCCACCGAATCATCGGGCCGGGCCGGGCCGGGCCACGCCGCGCCGGATCGGCCCGGTCGGCCGGGCGGGCGCTGCGTCAGTCGGTGTCGTCGGGGGCCTGGTCCCACAGTTCGACGTAACGCGTGGCGCCACATGCGCGGCAGTAGGTGTCTATCGAGTCTTCGTCGACCCACCGGTGCGAGGTGTCCCGGCACAGGACCGGCATCAGCCGCGGCTGGCTGATCACAATGCGCCGTCGTCGGCTCCGCGTGAACTCGAAGTCCAGGTCATCAGCCATGCGCACGATCATAGACAGAGATGGTCGAGAGGCTGAACCGCGTGGGCCGCACTTGCCGCCGGTGGCCACGGACGGCGAGCGGGTTGGCCGCCCACGACCGGGTGGGCGGTCAGGCGGGTTCGAGCCGGCCCTCGAGGAGCAACATGACGGCGTGGTTGTCGTCGTACGGAGCGTTCTGGTAGATCGGATCGTCGTCGGGTGGCCATGCCTTCACCCGGACACCTTCGAGGGCCGCGTTGTTGCCGAGCCGTTCGAAGATCGGGATCTTCGGGAGCAGTTCGTTGAAGATCTGCGCGAGCCGGGTGATCTTGGCCTTCTGGGCCTCGACGTCCAGACCGGCGCCGGCCTCTGCCATCAGTTTCTGGATGTCGACCTTGCCGAAGGCTTCGGTGTTCTGGGTGAGCTCGAAAGCCATACCCCGGCCGAGTTGGGTGACGGCCACCGGAATGTTCTGGGTGATGAAATCCTGCTGCAAAGAGAAGTACGGATGCGGGCTCCCGTCGCTCCATTGCTGGATCGCGAGCTCGAACTCACCTTTAGGAATCAGCGGGATGACCTCGGGGTTGACCATTCCCTTGTCCTCGATCGCGATGCCGAAGTCGATCAGTTGTTGGATCACGTTCTGTGCGGCGGCGCCCCAGTCGGCAAAGTCACTGGGATAGAGAAACTCGAATCTCGCGGGACGCCCGTCCGGTGTCATCCAGCGCTTTCCTGATTTTCGCCAGCCCGCTTCGACCAACAGTTGTTCCGCCCGGCCCGGGTTGTATTTGTAGGGCTCGAGTTTTGCGCGGTCCGCCTCGGAGAGCCACTCGCGGACCTGGATGTCGAAGAATCCGGCCATGAACTCCGGCGGGTACGCGGACTCTCCCAGAGAGACCTCGGCGGCCTGC
This sequence comes from Actinopolymorphaceae bacterium, assembly GCA_050700915.1. Lineage (GTDB taxonomy): Bacteria > Actinomycetota > Actinomycetes > Propionibacteriales > Actinopolymorphaceae > Thermasporomyces. The sequence goes on from JBOHED010000735.1 coordinate 3,338, forward strand.
GCCTTGTCGATGGCGTACGCGAGTGCCTGCCGTGCCTTGACGTCTTTGAACATCGGCACCTTGTCGAGGCTGAATGTGATGGCCGGACCGATGTAGGTCACCGGCTTGAGGACGCGGAACCCCAACTGTTCGAACCGCTCCTGGGTCTTGAGCGGGAATCCGTGGGTCGCGAAGTCGACGCTTTTGTTCAGGACCCTCGGTGTGATATCCGCGGTCTCGCCCTTGTAGATGACGATCTGGTCGAACTTGACCTTGTCGGCGAGGACGCCGTTGGTCTGTTTGCGAAGGACGAGGCGGGTTTCGTCATAGGCACCGAAGTCGTACCGGAACGGCCCCGACGTGATCACCTCGGACGGGTCCTCCATCGGGTCCGTCGGGCGCCAACTCTGCAGTTCGTCGCTGAGTTTGCCGCCCTCGGGGTCGTCCATCGAACCACCGGACTCGAAGAGTTCCTTCGCCCGTAGCGCGAACTCGCCGTAGGTCTGCTCCGGGAAGATGTTCGCCCGGATGATGAAGCGTTCGACGACGTCGGCGGGGTTGGTCAGCTGGAACGTCACCTGACGTTCGCCGGTGACGTCCAGGGACTTGATGAACGTCCACTCCTGCTGGCGCATGATCCAGCGACACCAGAACGTCGCCTCGACGTCCCTGGCCGTGAGGGGTTCGCCGTTGTTCCAGGTCAGGTTCTCGGCGACGTTGTAGACGAAGGACTTCTGGTCGAAGTCGAAGCTCTCGCACACGAGGTGGAGCCACTCCTCGCGGGCCCAGTACCACATGCCGCCCGGTGCGACGATGAGGTCGAAGTACGCCCCCAGGTCGACGCGGTTCTGGACCTCCGAGAACAGGTTGAAGTGACCGCCATCGGCCGGCAGCAGGTACGGCCAACCGCCATGGAACGCCGGACCGTCACTGGCCGCGAATGTCTTGTCACCATCTGCCGTGGTCTTGCCTGCTGTGCAAGCGGTCAGCCCGGTGGCGCCGACCGCGCCGACCGCGCCGAGACCGAAGATCTCGAGGACGCGACGCCGGGAGACTTCC
>JBOHED010000736.1:0-4087 GCA_050700915.1 Actinopolymorphaceae bacterium
GGTCACCGGCCCTCGACGATGGAGACCAGACCGCCGACCATCTTGGCCTGCTGGGCCGCGGTGAGTGAGCCGAAGTACTCCCCCAGCATGTCGAGCGGGAGCCACACGACCCGATCCGCCAGCACGACGCCGTAGTCGCTCTCGATCGCATAGGTCGTGGCGCGGTAGCGCGTCCCGGTCTCGATCTCCGCGACGAGCACGGTCGGCCCGGCGGCGGCGTTGTAGGTGTCCGCCGACACCACTGCGTAGAGCTCACGCTCACCGGTGAGGGGCGACTTGTCCGAGATGTAGACGCTGCCCTGTCGGGGATGCTCGGGGTGGTCTGGAGCCGTCAACGACTGGACTGCTTCCAGGTGGTCAGGGCGTCACGCCGAGCGGTGGCGCGCTGGCGCAGTCGGCGGGGATCATCGCTCGTCTCGAGCATCGCCACGTGCTCTGCGGCGTCACGGCGGGCGAGCTCCACCCGCAGGGCGTCGTCGATCCACCGGGACAACGAGGTCCCGGCGCGCTTGGCATGGGCCGCCGCACGGGCGTGGGTGTCATCTGGCAGGGAGATGCCCAACTTCACGGTCATACCCGCAGTCTGACCGATGGTACGACCGATGCGAAAGGGGGCACGCCGGCACGTGGACACAGACTTCCCGCTCCGACCCGGGCTACGGCACCCTGAGCCGCGATGAGAGGACACCCTGTGACCAGAAGTCGTACCGCTGCTGAGTCCGCTGAGTCCGGCGAAGCCGCCGAGATCGTCGACGTCGTTGCCTGGGAGGCGCTGGACTCGAGGGGACGGCCGACGGTCGCCTGCCGGGTCCACCTCGCTGGCGGCGCGGTCGGGCGCGCCGTCGTACCCTCCGGAGCGTCGACCGGGAGCCACGAGGCCGTCGAGCGGCGTGACGGTGGGACGCGGTACGGCGGATGGGGCGTACATGGCGCGGTCGAGGCCGTCCGCACCGAGTTGCGGGCAGCGGTGGTCGGGCTCGACGCGACGCGGCAGGACGTCGTCGATGCCCGGCTGGAGGAGGCGGACGGGACGCCGGACCTTCGCCGTACCGGCGCCAACGCTGTTCTGGCAGTCTCGTTGGCGACGGCGCTCGCCGGTGCCCGGGCGCTCGGCCTGCCGCTGTGGAGATCCCTCGGCCGTACGGATGGCGCCGACGATCCAGCCGACCCGGACGACGCGCCGGCGCCGGTCCTGTTGCCGATGCCGATGGTCAACGTCTTCTCCGGCGGGGCGCACGCCGCCCGGGCGATCGATCTCCAGGACGTGCTGGCCGTACCGGTGGGCGCTGGTTCCTTTGCGTACGGACTCGAACTCGCCGACCGCGTGCGGACCGCGACTGCGGCCCTCCTCGACTCGCGGGGTGCCGGCACCGGCCTCGTCGCCGACGAAGGTGGACTTGCCGCACCGCTGCCGACCAACGAGGCGGCGCTCGCGCTGGTCACCGAGGGCATCGAGGCGGCGGGTCTGACGCCCGGCCGGGATGTCGCGCTCGCCGTCGACCTGGCGGCCAGCCAGTTCGGCACCGCCGACGGGACCTATCGGTTGCGGTGCGAGGACCGGGTCCTCGACCGGGACGGATGGCTGGCCGAGGTAAGTCGGTGGTGCGACCGGTATCCGATCGTGTCGCTCGAGGACGTCCTGCACGAGGACGACTGGGAGGGTTGGACCCTCGCGGCCCGTACGTTGCCCGACGACCGCCAGCTCCTGGGCGACGACCTGTTCGCGACGCATCTCGATCGGGTCGAGAAGGGCATCGACTGCCAGGCGGCGAACGCTGTGCTCGTCAAGCCCAACCAGGCCGGGACGTTGAGCCGGGCGCAACGGGTTCTTCGCCGAGCACAGCAGGCCGGCCTCGCCACGGTGGTCAGCGCTCGGTCGGGCGACACCGAGGACTCCTGGCTCGCCGACCTTGCCGTCGGATGGCGAGCTGGCCAGGTCAAGGTCGGTTCGACGACCCGCTCGGAGCGGACGGCGAAGTGGAACCGGCTGCTCGAGCTCGAGCACGACCTGGGCGACGCGGCCGTCCTCGCCGACCGGAGCGTGCTTGGGACATCCAGCCGCGGGCTCGGACGCTGACCGGCAGAGCCCGCCCGGTGGCCTCGTCGGTGTGCGGGTCAGGCCTGTTCGAGTGCCGAGCCGAAGTCCTCGATCAGGCGGTTGTGGTGGTCCTCGCCGAGCAGGTGACCCACCGCGATGACCAGCGCGACCGGCCACTCCAGCAGGCCTGCGATGGTGAGCGTGGCCACGCCGGCGTACCACGCGAGATGTTGGGGAGCCGGCAGACTGACCGGGCCCACGATCGGCAGCGTGAGGTGGAGGTCGTTCGCGGCGACCGCCTGATCGGCGGCAGACCTGCTCCTGCTCGACCGCTGGCCGCGCGCCGTTGCGGGGTGGTCTTTCGTACGACCTCGATCTGGTTGTGTACGACCGGTCCTTGCGTTTCCCGCCGTCGCCCGTGCGGCCACCCGCCTCACCCCCTCACCGACCGTACGCATGGACCGGCGGGCCGCACGTCACCCAGCCGAGGTGACCGGCGGCTCGGCAGCACTCCTGCCCGGTGCGCTGATCACGATGAGCAGGTCGGTGTCGGCGGGCGTCGGACACCGTTCGTGGGTGGCCGGTTCGAGGCGACGGTCGGATCGCAGGACGAAGAGCACCTCGTCTCCGTCGGCGACCCCGCCCAGGTCCCGTACCTCGATGCGGCCGCCGTCGCGATGGCGTTCGTCGATCGCCGCCCGGTCGAGGCCGTACGAAAACAGCGGCGCCCCACCGAGGAATGGCGCCGCCACGCCCTGGCTGGTCTCCGCGGCGCCCACCCGGTACACCGGCCCGTCGACGTTGCCCTGCAGGATCGTCACGGCCAGCGCGTTGAAGTCGTCCTCCTCGCTCAGCAGGAAGATCGCGTTGATGCCCTCCAGTTCGGCCCGCCGCCCGGTCGCCGCCGCGAGGAACTCCCCCGTGGAGAGTTCCAGCCCGGCGGCCCGGATGCTCTCGCGTTCGGGTGCACGGCCGGCCCACATCACCACGTCGAGGCCGGCACCCACCAGCGCCCGGCCGAGGTCGATCACCCACGGAGCGCCACCGACGAGGAAGGGCCGGGTCCTGGCAGACCGGGCGACGCCGAGTAACCGCGCAACCGGTGATGCCGTCAACCCGTAGAGGGTCACGGTCAGCATGATGACCAGGAAGGTGGCGGGCAGGATGACGCCCGCCCCACCCACCTCCTCGGCGACGAGTCCCGGCGCGAACGCCGACGCCGTTGCGGCCGCCACGATGCCGCGGGGCGCCATCCAGCCGAGGAATCCGCGCTCCCCCCCAGGACAGGTCCGTGAACATCGTCGCGACGAACGCGACCAGCGGCCGCACCACCAGGACGAGGACCCCGACGAGCGCGAGGGTCGGCAGGAAGATCTGGGCCACCGAGGCGGGTGTCACCGTGGCAGAGATCGAGATGAAGAGGACGCCGAGAATCAGGTGCACGACCGTCTCGAAGAACGGACGATGGGCGGCCATGTCGACCCCGGGCAGGCTGCCCAGGAGCAGTCCCATGACGATGGCCGCGATCAGTCCGGTGTCGTCGCGTACGACGTCGGCGGCGGCGGCCACGGCGACGACGAACGCGATCGTCACCGCGGTGCCCAGCACCTCCGTGACGCCGAGCCGGAGGACGAGCCACAGCAGCAGCCCGCCGAGGACACCGGCACCTACGCCGACGACGATGCTGGCCAGGAACTGCACGGCCTCGTCGCTCAACCGTTGCGGCCCGCTCTCGATGATGGCGTGGAAGATGACGGCACCCAGGATCCCGCCGATCGGGTCGATCAGCGTGCTCTCCCAGTTGAGCAGCTTGTCCAGCCGCTCGGTCGGCTGGACGTAGGCGAGCAGCGGGCCGACGACGGTCGGACCGGAGACGACGAGGATCGCCCCGATCATGACGGCAGTTTCTCCGGACACGCCCAGGAAGAGCACGGCGGAGAAACCTGCGAAGACCATGGTGGTCGGGATGCCGAACGCCAGCAGACCAGCGACGACCCGCTGGAGCGAGCCGCGCAACCGGCGGACGTCCAACGACAGGCAGGCGTCGAA
>JBOHED010000737.1:0-2785 GCA_050700915.1 Actinopolymorphaceae bacterium
CCGTTCAGCACACCGACGATGAAACCGCTTCTGGCCCACAACTCGCCACCGACAGCCCGGCTCCGATGCCAGGCCCTAGGCTTGCCGGATGAGCATCGTCGACGTCTCCACACGCCCGGCGGTGGCCGATGATCGGGACTTCTTCTTCGCGACGCGGCGAGCGGCGTTCCGTGCGTACGTGGGCGGGATCTCGGGCTGGAACGATGCCGAACAACGTGCCACGGCCGACCGGGAACTCGGCACCCTACCCGTCGAGATCGTCGAGGAGCGAGGACAGCCGATCGGCTATCTGTGCGTTCTCCACCAGGAGGATCGCGATTTCATCGAGGAGATCGCGCTCGTCCGGCAGGCGCAGGGTCGTGGCATCGGCACCTACCTCCTCCGTCGTATCCTCCGAGCGGCCCACTCGCGCGGAGTGCCCGTTCGGCTCAGCGTCTTCGCCGACAACCGGGCGCGCGGTCTCTATGCCCGGCTGGGTTTCGACGTGATCGGCGGCGAACATCCACGCGTGACGATGGAGTGGGACCCTCACGAACTCAGGTCGTGAAGAAGCCCAGGTGCGGAAGGAGTCGCTCGGCCGCGTCGATGATCCCTCGGGCGGCGACGACGGCCTCCTCCGCCTCCTGTTCGTCGGCGCTGTCGCCGGGATGGCTCGGATACTCCAGCTCGTTGCGGCGCCGCCGTAGCATGCCGTACGCCTTGAACGGATCGCCGAACTGCGCGCGGGCCGCCCTCTCCACCACCAGGTGTCCGCCGGTCGTGGTCGGGCGTAGGCCCTGCTGCGCGAGCAGAGCGGTACACCCGTAGCGTGCCGCGTCATAGGCGAGGATGTAGGCGCTTTCAGGGTCGGTGTCGACCAACGAGGCCGCGGTCTGCACGGTACGCCGGGCCCGCGTCAGCCATCCGGTCCCGTCGGCCTGCGCACCGCTGACGTCCTGCAGTCCGGCTTCGGCGACGAAACGCTCGATGTCGGCCTCGCCTGCGTGCCACCTGCTCATCGATCTTCCCTCTCACCCGGAACCTTCGCGGTCGATCACCGTCACCGTGGCGCTGGATCTGATCTGCTCGACCAGGGCGTCCCCGTCGCCTCGCCACCGCTGAACGGATCGGATCGTCGGGTTCACCGCGAATCCCAGGCGCTGCTCGGCCCGCTCGGCCGCCTCGTAGACCGCCGCGCGGTTCGGGCGTCCCACCACGAGCACGTCCAGGTCGTGGGGCGTCGGGCCGGTCTCGCCTTCGTAGCGTCGCGCCCACGAACCGTAGATCAGCACGAGCTCCGCTCCCTTCACCTCGGCGAACTCGTCCGCCACGATGGTGTGTGGCCCGAACGTCACCGTCAGGAGCTGCGCCAACGGCCCGAACGCCCGGTGCCCGGTGTTCGCGCGGAGCAGCCTCGACCGGCCCACCGTCCGCCCGACCAGCAGGTCCGCGTCCACCAGACGTTGCGCCTCACGGTGCAGGGTCGTCAGGGGTACGCCTAGCCGTCCGGCCACCTCGGTGACCGTGTAGTCCCGCTCCGGGTGCAGCAGCAACAGGCTCAGCAGGTCGGCCTGGGTCCGCGACCGGAAGATCGGCAGCAGCGCGGGCGCTTCACTACGCATAACTGGAAGATATAGCCCAGCTAACGGAAACGTCCAGCCGGGACACGCCCGCGGTCCGCGATCATGACCATGACCATGAAGGTCTTGCGTCACATAGCCGACTTTTCCTTCATGATCATGAAGAGCCGGGCGGGAGCGGCAGCTGCGAGCCCGAACGGCGTCCCGCGCGCCGGCACTGACATGCTCGACGTATGGATGCACCGGCCACCACCGAACGCGTCGCTCCCCCGCTGATCGCGGGAGAGCGCGAGATGCTGCGCGCCTTCCTCGACTACCACCGCGGGACGCTCGCGATGAAGTGCGACGGCCTGTCCGACGACGACCTGCGCCGGCAGTCGATGCCGCCCTCGACTCTTTCCCTGCTTGGCCTCGTACGCCACATGGCCGAGGTGGAGCGCGCGTGGTTTCGCCGGGTGATCAACGCCGAGGACATCGCGAACGTGTGGTCGCAAGAAGGCGATTTCCAGGTGGCGTACGACGCGCGCACGTCCACCAGGTCGGAGGCGTTCGACGCCTGGCGGGCCGAAGTCGTCCACTCCCGAAGGATCGAGGCCGCGGCGGAGTCGCTGGACGTGACCGGCCACCAGGCCAAGTGGGGTGAGGATGTGTCGCTCCGGCTGGTGATGCTCCACCTGATTCATGAGTACGCCCGACACAACGGTCACGCCGACCTACTTCGCGAGGGTGTCGACGGGACCGTCGGGGCCTGACTGCAACGCCAGGCCCCAGCGTCGGATCGGGTCCGGACCGTCACTCGTCTTCGCGTAGTGCGGCGAGTTGTGCCTTGCTGATCGTCTTCCGGTCCTCCGTCACCCACCCCTGCGCGACGAGAAAGTCAAGGTGCGTGGCGTTCTTGATGTGGACCGCGCCGGAGAAGGTGACGGCGAAGATTGCCGACTCGCCTTCGACCTGTACCTGTTGGGCGGGCAGACCTGCCATGGGTGCGTCCTCCAGTTCAGCTGTGGACCCGGGTGGTAGTGGCCCGTTCTTGCGGACCCGCAGTCTTGTCCAGGACGTTTCGCCGGGGATCCCGTCGGCGTCCTCGCCGGTGTAACCGAGGCTGCGTTGGTAGTGCGCGTATGCCGACTTGCTCGCCGCCGTGAACTCGCGGGTCTTCGGCGCGTCGTGCCCGGTCGCCGCGAGGCGCATGTTCATCCGTCCGATCGTGTTGCTCGTACGCCCGA
>JBOHED010000738.1:0-7785 GCA_050700915.1 Actinopolymorphaceae bacterium
GAACTCCGCTGCTCGGCGGGCGGTGAAGGCCGGTGCCACCAGCCGGCGCAGCCGTAGGTGCTCGGGCCCGTTCTGCTCCGACATGGTGCGCAGGTACGGCAGGTACTCGTCGGGGACCCCGGGTGGGGTGAAGCTGTTCGCGTTGATCTCGAACCGAGGGTCGCTCAACATCGCCCTGGCGTCAGCATGCCGCGTCACCACCCAGACTGGTCCGATGCCCGGGATCTGGATGCGCGCCATCGGCGAGCGTTCGCGGGCTGCGCCGAAGGCGGCGAACGGGTCGCGCAACACGTCGGCGTCGGTCAGATCGATCTCCGGTACGCCGCTGCCCGCAGGCCTAGTGGTCATACATGCCCTTCCGATCCAGATGGTCAGTCCAGATGTTCCTATCATTTAGATGGTGACGGTATCTTGACTCGGATCGGATTGCCAAGGGGTCAGACGTTCGGACCGGCAACGGTGCGGCGCTTGGACCCGCAACGGTGAGGCGCTTGGACCGGCAACGGTCAGATATGAGGAGGAGGATGGCCCGGCTCACGAGGGCAGAGCTCCAGGAACGCAACCGCGCGACGGTGTTGGCCGCCGCCCGCGACGAGTTCACCGAGCGCGGATTTCGCGGCGCCAAGATCGACAACATCGCAGCCCGCGCAGACCTCACCCGCGGGGCGGTCTACTCCAACTTCCCTGGCAAGCGCGCGCTCTATTTCGCGGTGCTCGCCGAGGACGCCGCTGTGGTGCCTCCGCCCCCACACCCGCGGCCGGGACGCACAGTTGGCGAAGCCCTCGGTGCCTTCACCCGCGCCTGGCTCGCCCGCCTTCCGCTCGCCACCGACCACGAACGCAGCCCAGGGCGGCTCGGCATGGACCTGATTCCCGAGGTCGCCGCCGACGAACGAACCCGGCTGCCGTACGCACAACTCACGGCGCTCGACGCCATCCTGCTCGGACTCGCCCTCGAGCGCACGGGCCGGCAAACCGCTCCCTTGCCTGGCGCCGTTGCTGCGACCGGCGCCTCCCCTGACGGAACCTCGGGCGCTGGGGCCGGCCGCCTCGTCGGTGTGGCAGAAGCTGTCCTCACCACGCTGCACGGGGCGAGCCAACTGGCCGCCGCGGCGCCCGGATTCGTCGAGCCCTTCCACATCATCAGCGCCTGCGAACAACTCGCGGACCTCGACATCGACGATGTGTGGCGGCCTCCGCATCTCCCCTATATTCCGCCTGCCCGACCTGTCGACGAGCCCTGGTCTCCAGTGCCTGCGATCGATGCGTTCCATGGCGAACCTGCGCGTCTCAGTGGCGACGGCGTGGTCGCGATCCTCGGTCTGCACCGGCTCTCCGCGGTCGAGGAAGCCATCCGCGCGGCTCCCTCCGGGGCGGCCGTCACCGCCGTCCTCGTCTCCAGCTCGCCGCGCGAACTCATCCCCCTCGCCCGGCTGGTCATCGCTGACCTTCGCACCTGCCTGTTCCATGCGTTCGAGCCGTCGACGTGGCCACGCCTGCAGATCGTGTACGACCAGACCGGCGCGCTCGCCGCAGCCGCGGGCACACCAGCTGTCAGTGATGCCACCGAAACCGCGGTACGCATCAAGGGGAGCAGGATCATCGCCCGGGCCGAGGGCTTCGGCGCATGTCACGCCGCTGCGACTGCGGGCGGCGCCGCCAGCCCGTGATCATGAAGGAAGTGGGGCGAGTTCCTGGTTGTGTCGATCGTGCGGTGGTGTCTATGTGCGGAGTCTGTTGTTGCGTATGGGGTTGCGGTGGGGGTCGATCCAGTCTGGTGGGATGAACTCTGGTTCGCCGTCGTCGGCTATTCGGACGGTCCATTCCCCCTCGATGGATGAGCCGGTGGTGGTGCCGCAAGCAGCACGCCCACCACGTGAGACATCGGATCGGTAACGGTGGAATCTGCCGTCGAGCATGAGAACACGGCCGACTCGGGAAATGCTCTTGCCGGCTTGGCGATCGCTCGTGCAGCATCCAGGGATGCGCTCGAAGTGAGTCTGACCGTCATGTCCTCGGTCCATGCCGCGATCCGTGGCGTTGGGCCTGTGTCACTCTCGCTTCACTTCAGGAGCTCATCCGTGCCTTCGTACGTCATTCGTGAATATCAGGACCGAGATGCGGCCAGCTGGCTTCGATGCCGATTGCTGAGCTTCTTCGACACCAACTACTACGACGATGTGGTGACGGAACGCCCGCAGTACGACCAGCCGTCGATCTGCCGTGTCGCGGCGGTGGACGACACGGTCGTTGGCCTGCTGGACGCGCAGATCCACACCGCAGACAGCGCGACCATCGAGGTGCTCGCCTTCCATCCCGACTACGTTCGCCGCGGGATTGCCACCGCGCTCGTTCGTACGACAGAGACCGAGTTGACCGCCCGCTGCGTACGCACGCTCGACGCGTGGACGCGGGAGGACGTGGCAGCCAACTGCTGGTACCAGCGTTGCGGCTTCGTCGAGGAGTTCTCCTACGTCCATGTCCACAAGACCGGCGCGGATGATGCCACCGGTTTCGAGACACCGACCGGGTTGAGCGAGCCGCTGACCGCGTACATGCACGCGCCACGTGAGCAGGAGGCGGCGATGCGCGAGCGGTTCCGACGCGTCTACGTCTGCCGGCAGTACCTGAAGACACTGCAGTAACCACCCGCTCGCTGGCGAGCCCAGCTAGCGGTAGCCGGTTGCCTGGAGGTCGTACAGCTCGGCGTAGTGGCCGCCTGCGGCGATCAGCTGGTCATGCGTACCCTGCTCGGCGATGCGACCCCGGTCGAGGACGACGATTCGGTCGGCCGCCGCGACGGTGGAGAAGCGGTGGGTGACCAGGAGCGTGACAGTTCCGGCCTGCCGACCGGCGCGGGCCGCGGCTGCGTAGCGTTCGAAGAGTTCGTGTTCGGTGTGCGCGTCGAGAGCGGACGTCGGCTCGTCGAGCACCAGCAGGAGCGGCTCGTCGCGCATCATCCCGCGGGCGAGGGCGAGGCGCTGCCACTGGCCACCGGAGAGGTCGACGCCACCTGTCCAGGTTGGACCAAGCTGCGTGTCCAGCCCCGACGGCAACGCGGTGAGGACACTGCCGGCCGCACCCGCCGAGAGGGCCATACGAATGCGCGCCCGGTCGTCGAAGCGCGCGAGGTCGCCGAATCCGACGCACTGGCCGGCGGTCACCTCGAACCTCGCGTAGTCCTGGAACGCACCGGACATCCGCTCACGCCAGGCGGTCAGGTCCAGCGCGGCGAGATCGACGCCGTCGACCAGGACGTGACCTGCAGACGGCCGGTAGAGGCCGGCGAGCACCTTGACGAGGGTGGACTTTCCGGCACCGTTCTCGCCGACGAGTGCGATCACGGAACCGGCCGGCAGGTCGAGCGACAGGTTGTCGAGGGCGGCAGCCCTTGGCCGGGTCGCCATCCCTTCCACCTCCGCCATCCCTTCCGGGGCGGTCCCTTCCGCCAGCCCCGGGTAGCGGTAGGTGACGCCTTCCACGCGGATGCCTGACCGGAGCGAGCCGGGCGGCGCAGTGCGTCCGGCATGCGCCATCCGTACGTCGGCGTCGTAGTCCAGCAACCACACGACCCGGCCGGCGGTACGGATGACCTGGCTGATGTTCCCGATCGTCGCCTGCATGACGCTTCCGATCGACTGCAACCTGCCGACCAGCAGCAACGCGAGAACGAACGCCTGCAGCGGCACGGTCCCGGCCATGAGGTCGCGCACCATCCAGGCGAGTACCGCGATCGTGACACCGAAGAAGAGCGCGTTCCCGGCGACGTCGACGAACGTCCTCCGGCGAGCCAGGGTGACGAACGGACCCCGCCACGCGGCGACCGTGGAACGCAGGCGTACCCGCATCCCCCCGACCAGCCCGAACACCCGAAGCTCCGCGCCGGGGTCCGCGGCCAGCCCGAGGTCCATCAGGTGGCCGGCGAGGCGGCCGGGTTGGGCCGCGGCGTCCTCCGCGGCCGCCTGCCACCGAACGAACCAGTGCGCCGCCGCGACCGTTGGGATTCCGGCCAGCGCGACCAGGAGCAACCGCCAGTCCGCAGTGGCGGCGACGGCGATGGTGCCGCCGACGACGACGAGGCTGTTGAGGCTGTTGAGCAGCATGTTCACGGCCAGGCCGAGCGACCACTCCTGGTCCCTGACCGTCTGGATCTGGTCCATGTAGGCAGGGGACTCCAGATGGTCGAGGGTCGGGATCCGCGCGGTGACGTCGGCGATCTGGCAGCCGAACGCGTACCCCACCCGCTCCAGCTGGCCGATCCGCGCGTGGAAGCCGAGAGAGTTCAGCACCAGGCGTACGCCTTCGGCACCGACGTACGCACCCGCGGCCACGGCCATCCTGCCGAGGTCCTTGTCGACGACCCCGGTGATGAGCCATGCGAGGAACAGCGGCTGCAGCATGCGCAGGGTGACACCGGCGGTCTCGCACAGGCACAGCACGGTCTGCCGCGGACTGACTCGGATCGCGGTGGAGACGACCAGCCACAACGCGCGGAAGGCCGTACGCACCGCGCCGCCGCGGACCGCACCGCGGTGGCCCTCGCCCCCGTGGCCGTCGTCGCCATGGCCCTTGCCGCCGCGGTTCTCGACCCGACTCATCACGCCACCGCCCCCGCCGCGGCGAACCGGGCAGCCTGCAGGGTGAACATCGCCGCGTAGGCGCCACCCGCGGCCAGGAGTTCCTCGTGCGTACCGTCCTCGACGATGCGGGCCGGCCCGGTCGGGTCGTCGGCACCGGCACCGAGGACGACGATCCGTTCGGCACGCCGCACGCTCGACAGCCGGTGGCTGACCAGCAGGGTGGTGGCGCCACGGGTCACGTCGAGAAACCGTTCGAACAACGCGGCCTCCGCGCGGACATCCAGGGCGGCCGTCGGTTCGTCGAGGACCAGCAGCCCTGCGCCGGCACCGAGCGCCGCGAGTGCCCGCGCCAACGCGACCCGCTGCCACTGGCCTCCCGACAGGTCGGTACCGCGGGTGTACGCAGGGGAGAGCACGGTGTCCCATCCGTGGTCGAGGTCGGTGAGCAGGAACTCACCGCCCGCGTCGGCCAGTGCGCGCGAGAGCAGGGCGTCATCCTCGGTACGATGCACGGCTCCCGCGGCCACGTTGTCCCGCAGCGGGAGCTGGTAGCGGACGAAGTCCTGGAAGATCACCGCGACCCGGCGCCGAGCCACCTCCTGCGTACCGGGATCGGCTCGGTCGATCGCGACCGATCCGGAGTCTGGCCGGTACAGACCGCACAGCAGTTTGATCAGCGTGGACTTGCCGGCGCCGTTGACACCGACGACCGCGACGGACTGGCCGGCGGGGATGTGCAGGTTGAGCCCGGCGAGCGTCGGTTCGTCCCGGGACGGATAGCCGAACGCCACGTCGGTCAGGTCCACGGCCGCCGCGCGCGACGCGGGTTCTGCCAAGAGTGCGGACCCGGCCGAGAGTGCGGGCTCGGGAAAGAGTGCGGGCTCGGGCATGACTGCTGGCTCGGGCGAGACTACGGCCTGCGCCGGGAGCGTCGGCAGCCCGTACTCCCGGCGCAGCTCCACCAGCTCGGCGACGGCGGAAGCGGTCCGGTCGAGTGCCATCTGCGGGTCGCCCTGCGGACCGAACGCCTGGAGCGCCAACACCGCCTGGACCAGTGTCACCAGGGCCCCCACCGACATCGCTCCGGTCCACGCGTCGCGAGCGAGCAGGCCGAACAGGAGGGCGTTCGCGGCGAGCGGCACCGCGACGACGGCCAGGACGAGACGAAGCCCGCGCCCGCGGTTCGCCCACACGGCCCGCATGGCTTCCTGCCACGCCGTGGCGTACTGGTCACCGAGCCAGCCGGCGAGGCCGAACAGCCGTACCTCCTTGGCCGCCGCCTCGCCGGTGAGAACGGAGTGGAGATAGGTGGCCCGGCGGCGGTGGGTGCCGGTGATGTCCAGTAGCTCGTCGAAGAGGGTGCTGCTGAACCGGGCGAACGCCTTGCCGAGCACGAGCCAGCCCGCGACCGCCACGAGAGCGCCCCACCAGTTCCAGGACACGACCACGACGAGCGCGCCGATGCCGCTCAGCCGGTTGGCGAGGTAGGTCCAGCCGGCGTCCACGCCGAGCAGAAACAGCCAGTCCTTGGGCGCCTGTGCCAGTGCCGCGAACCGGCCCGACGACCGCGGATCCTCGAGATGGGCGATCCCGAACGGATGGGTGCCCGCCTCCATCATCATGTCGACCACGGTCACCAGGTAGCGCGCGGACGCCGCCTGGGCCGCGAGCCCGAGCACCGACGCCGCAACGGGCGCCGCGACGAACAACCCTGCGGTCGCCCCGAACCATGCCCACGCGATGCCCGCGGCCGGCGAACCGAACCCGTCGTCGATCGCCGCCGGCAGAGCGCCGATCAGGCCACCGGTGGTCATCAGCCCGCCGGTTCGCGCCGCGGCCGACAGCACCGTCAGCGCCAGGCACAGGGCCGACCACCCGGGCGCCGAGTGCCACAGCACCTTGGCGTGCAGTGCGTACCGGCGCAGCGTGGGAACGAGATCGAACGAAGGCATGCTCGTCACCCTGGCACCGCGGGCGCTCTGCTCGCACGACGCCTAATCGGACAAACTTTCGTCAAGTCGTCCGTCGTACCTTGCGGGCAGTCCGGGCATGGCCTTCGCTGGCCGTGACAGGCCGGTTCCTTGGCCCATGCCCATGCGTACCGGCAGGCTGGCAACGGACGAACCCGCATGAGGAAAGGGATCCGCAATGCCCGACGCACCGATCCGGGTCGGCATTCTCGGCCTCGGCAGAAGTGGCTGGAACATCCACGCCGACGCCATCGCCGAACACGCCGACTTCGACGTGACCGCGGTCGCCGATCCGGTCGAGGACCGGCGCCAGGAGGCGCGGGAGCGCTTCGGCTGCGAGACGTTCGTCCAGCCTGAGGACCTGATCGCGGGCGCGGACGTCGAGGTGATCGTGGTCGCGTCGCCGTCGTTCACGCACGTCCCGCTGACGATCGCCGCGCTCGAGGCCGGGCGGAATGTCGTGGTGGAGAAGCCGATGGCGGGGACCGCCGCCGAGGTGGACCAGATGATCGCGGCCGCCAAGGCGGCCGACCGCGTACTCACCTGCTACCAACCGCGCCGGTTCGACGCCGACTTCGAATACGTCCAGGAGGTTCTCGCGTCCGGGCGGCTGGGCGAGATCGTGCTGATTCGGCGCGCGCTCCACCGGTTCCAGCGCCGCGCGGACTGGCAGATGCTGCGGAAGTACGGCGGCGGCGAGCTCTCCAACACGGTCCCGCACCCGCTGGACCAGGTGCTCCTGCTGCTGGGAGACGGACCGATCGAGGTGTACGCAGACCTCCGGCACACGGTCGGGGTCGGCGACGCAGAGGATCACGTCAAGCTCTGCCTACGCGGTACGGACGGCCCGGTGGCCGACATCGAGTCGAGCCTGTGCATCGCGTTGCCGCAGCCGGCGTGGCAGATCTCGGGTACGACGGGTGCGCTCGTCGGTGACGGCAAGACCTTTACGCTGCGGTGGTTCGATCCCCACAGCGTCGGCGCGCTCGAACTCGACGAGGGCCCCGCGGTGGGCCGCCGGTACGGCACCGGCGAGGAGATCAGCTGGCAGCAGGAGGTCCGTACGCTCGGCCGGACGCCGAGGTCGGCCGCCCTGCGCTACTACGACAAGCTCGAGTCGACCCTCCGCCACGGCGCCGAGGTGTTCGTGACCCCCGAGAGCATCCGCCGGCAGATCCAGATCATCTCCGACGCCCGCCGCCAGACCGGCTACGCGTAGCGGACCTGGTCACCTG
>JBOHED010000739.1:0-3397 GCA_050700915.1 Actinopolymorphaceae bacterium
AGGTTGCCCGACCTCAGCGCGGAGGAGCGGTTCGAAGGTCCCTCCGCAGCTCCGGCGGCAATGCGAAGATCAGGCTCTCGTCCGCCGTTCTGACCTCTTCGGCCGGCGGGAAGCCCCGCTCGGACAGATAGTCGAGGACACCTTTCACGAGGGAGTCCGGCACCGACGCGCCGCTGGTCACCCCGACGACGGCGACTCCAGCGAGCCAGGCCTCGTCGATCTCGGACGCGTTGTCGACCCGGTAGGCGGACCTGGAGCCGGCCTCCAGAGCCACTTCGACGAGCCGTACGGAATTGGACGAGTTGGCCGACCCCACGACGATCATCAGGTCGGCCGCGAGCGCGATCTCCTTCACCGCCTGCTGCCGGTTCTGTGTTGCGTAGCAGATGTCGTCACTCGGTGGGTCCATCAGCTGCGGGAACTTCTCGCGGAGCCGCTCGACCGTCTGCATGGTCTCGTCGACGGAGAGGGTGGTCTGCGACAGCCAGGAGACGCGCGACGGGTCGCGTACCTCGATCCGGTCGACGTCTTCTGGGCCCTCGACGAGCTGGATGTGGTCGGGCGCCTCGCCGGAGGTGCCTTCGACCTCCTCGTGACCGGCGTGCCCGATCAGCAGGATGTCGCGCCCGTCGCCGGCGAACCGCTTGGCCTCCTGGTGCACCTTCGTGACGAGCGGGCAGGTGGCGTCGATGCTCTTGAGCGACCGCTCCCGCGCCTCGGTGTGCACCGACGGTGCGACGCCGTGGGCGGAGAAGACCACGGTCGCGCCCTCAGGGACCTCGTCGAGCTCCTCGACGAAGATCGCGCCGCGCGCCTCCAGGGTGTCGACGACGTGCATGTTGTGGACGATCTGCTTGCGTACGTAGATCGGCGGGCCGTAGTGCTCCAGAGCCTTCTCGACCGTGATCACCGCCCGGTCGACCCCGGCGCAGTAGCCACGGGGGGCCGCGAGCAGGACACGGCGCTCGGTCGACGTCATGCCCCTCATCGTAGGTGCCGGACCTGTCCCCGCCACCGGCCGTACGACGGGCGACGGCGGACGTGTGGCGATCGTCACGAAGGCACGGGCTCACGCCGTGCGCGGGTGGGTCAGGCGCCCGACACTACGCTGAGTGGGCATGGCCCTCCAGACCTCACCCGAGCAACCCGCTCCGGTCCGCCAGATCGCCAATCTCCTCGGCCAGTGGATCGGACGACTTGGGGCGGTATGGGTCGAGGGGCAGGTCGCACAGCTGTCCCGCCGGCCCGGTACGTCCACCGTCTTCCTCACGCTGCGAGACCCCGCCGCCGACATCTCCGTACAGGTCACCTGCCCCCGTGTGGTGTTCGACGTCGTTGACCCCCCGGTGACCGAAGGCGCGCGGGTGGTGGTCAACGCGCGGCCGTCGTACTACATCACGCGCGGCACCCTCTCGCTCGCGGCGTCCGACATCCGGCCAGTGGGGCTGGGCGAGCTGCTCGCCCGGCTCGAACGCCTGAAGCGCCTGCTGGCTGCCGAGGGCCTGTTCGCGCCGGAACGCAAACGCCGGCCGCCCTTCCTGCCGGGCACCATCGGGCTGATCTGCGGGCGGAACTCCGCCGCCGAGCACGACGTCCTGGAGAACACCCGGCGCCGGTGGCCGGCCGCGGAGTTCCGGATCGAGAACGTCGCCGTCCAAGGCTCCCAGGCAGCGGGCCAGGTCATCGAGGCGCTGCGCCGGCTCGACACCGACCCCCAGGTCGACGTGATCGTGCTGGCCCGCGGCGGCGGATCGGTCGAGGACCTGCTGCCGTTCTCCGACGAGGGGCTGATCCGGGCCGTGGCGATGTGTCGTACGCCGGTCGTGAGTGCGATCGGGCACGAGCAGGACAGTCCGCTGTCCGACCTCGTGGCCGACGTCCGCGCGTCGACGCCGACCGATGCTGCCCGCCGGATCGTGCCCGCGGTGAGCGAGGAGACCGGCCGGATCCGGGACCTTCGTGGGCGGGCACGGCAGCTCCTCGCGCACCGCCTTGACCGGGAGCTGGCGTTGCTGCACGGCCTGCGTACCCGCTCGGCACTGCGGGACCCCGGGCACGACATCGGTCGGCGGGAGGACGAGGTGCTGGCGATGCGCGACCGCGCCCGGCGGTCGACCACCCAACTGCTCGACCGCGCTCAGGACAACCTCGGCCACCAGCTCGCCCGGGTCCGCGGCCTCTCCCCCAAGGCGACCCTTGACCGGGGGTACGCCGTCCTGCAGAAAAGCGACGGCGCGGTGGTCCGCGATCCGGCGCAGGTCACCGCGGGCGAAGGGCTCGACGCCCGGGTCGCCGCCGGACGGTTCGGCGTGGAAGTGCGCGAACGTGGGAAACCCTGAGGTGAGGTGGTACGCAGATAGGCTTGAGGGGTGAGCGAGACGACCGAACCTTCCACGGCACTGTCCTACGAACAGGCGCGCGACGAACTCATCGAGGTCGTACGCCAACTCGAGACAGGCGGGACCACCCTGGAGGAGTCCCTCCGGCTGTGGGAGCGGGGCGAGGAGCTCGCGACCACCTGTCAAGAGTGGCTTGATGGTGCCCGCGCGCGGCTGGCGGCAACCCAGGCTGGCGCACCGGCAGCCGAGCCAGCCGACCGCGACAACTGAACACCAACGAACTAACACCACCGCCAGAACACCACCGACAGAGCAGCAGCGACAGAGCAGGACAACACGCAGGGGGCATGTGAGATGTCGGACCCGACTCTGGAAGACGTCGTTCCACCCCCGCTGCGGACCGAGGCGCATGCGCCCGACCGCAACCTTGCCCTTGAGCTGGTCCGGGTCACCGAAGCGGCCGCGATGGCGGCCGGCCGCTGGGTCGGACGTGGTGAGAAGAACGGCGCCGACCAGGCGGCCGTCAACGCCATGCGTACCCTCATCGCCTCGGTCGGCATGCGCGGCACCGTCGTCATCGGCGAGGGTGAGAAGGACAACGCGCCCATGCTGTTCAACGGCGAGGAGGTCGGCTCCGGCGACGGCCCCGAGTGTGACGTCGCGGTGGACCCGATCGACGGCACCACCCTGACCGCCAAGGGCATGAGCAACGCCGTGTCCGTGCTGGCCGTCGCACCGCGCGGCGCGATGTACGACCCGTCCGCCGTCTTCTACATGGAAAAGCTCGTCACCGGGCCCGAGGCCGCCGACGCCATCGACATCACCGCACCGGTGTCGGAGAACATCCGCCGGGTCGCGCGCGCCAAGAAGGCCGATTCCGAGGACGTCACCGTCGTGATCCTCGACCGGCCCCGCCACGAGCAGCTGGTCCACGAGATCCGGGAGACCGGCGCGCGGATCAAGTTCATCACCGACGGCGACGTGGCCGGCGCGATCACCGCGGCCCGGCCCGACACCGGCGTCGACCTCCTGGTCGGCATCGGCGGTACGCCCGAAGG
>JBOHED010000740.1:0-4193 GCA_050700915.1 Actinopolymorphaceae bacterium
CGCCGCACGATCCGAAGCTGACGGAGCCCACAGCCATGGAGAAGTTCACCGTCCACACCGGCAAGGCCGCCCCGCTGCGGCGGTCCAACGTCGACACCGACCAGATCATCCCGGCGGTCTATCTCAAGCGCGTCACGCGGACCGGTTTCGGTGACGGGCTCTTCGCCGCCTGGCGTAACGATCCCACCTTCGTCCTCAACAGGCCGGAGCACGAGGGCGCCTCCATCCTCGTAGCCGGGCCCGACTTCGGCACCGGATCCTCGCGGGAGCACGCGGTCTGGGCCCTGCAGGACGCCGGCTACAAGGTCGTCATCGCCGCCCGGTTCGGCGACATCTTCCGCGGCAACGCCGGCAAATCGGGCCTGTTGGTCGCCCTCGTCGACCACAAGGTCGTCGAACGTCTGTGGGAGTTGGTCGAACGCGAGCCGGAGACACCGGTGACGGTCGACCTCGAACAGCGCCTCGTCCTTGCCGGTGACGGCCCGGATGCGATCCGGGACTCCTTCGACATCGACGACTACACGCGTTGGCGGTTGCGCGAAGGCCTGGACGACATCGGCCTCTCGCTCACGCACGTCGAACTGATCGATGCGTACGAGTCCCGGCGGCCGTCAGTGCGTCCCACGACGGTGCCGGCGGGCTCGTAGAAACCCACCGAATCGACCGGTTCGGGGGCGCGTGTCGGGCGCGACACGCCCGAACGTGACCGACTTCACCTTTTTTCTTGTTTTTCGTACATCCGGGATCTCGACGCTGCCGCCGGCACTGTCGAGCCCTTGCTCCGATGCGGATCCGGGCGACCGTCCGGAGATTGCCGGGGTCGGGTCCTGCCGTACGCCTGGACCGTCGACCAGCGGCTCGCCAGCCAGTTCCAAGATCGGCCGAGGCCCTCGGTCTGCGTGTCTGACGTACGTCGCGATCCCTGTGTAGTAAGGGATCTGGTCGCTGCTCAGCCGCGCAGCTCGGTGCGGTCGGCACCTCGAAGAGGTGACTTCCACAGCGCTCCGAAGGTCTCCGGCACGGCCTCGGAAGAGCCGACATTCGTCAATGCCAGCAGGCATCATCGGGCCAGGCGGTCGCCCTTGCCGGCCGCTCCGTCCGTCCGAGCGGCACCGGTTCCGGAGGTCTCAGAGCCGCCGAGAACGTCGCGACACAAGGGGCATCGGGGTGAGGTTGTTGAGGAAGGGCGATACATTCCCCTAACGTGCGCATGAATCGAGCGCAGGCTCGTACGATTCCGTTCACCGGAGGGAAGCAGTGAACAAGTCTCAGTTGGTCGAAACGCTGGCAACGCGTTTCGAGGGCAACAAGAAGGACGCGCAGCACGCGCTCGAGTCGGTCATCGACGTGATTACGCGCGCTGTGGCGTCGGGCGAGGACGTCTCCATCACCGGGTTTGGCAAGTTCGAGAAGATCGACCGCCCGTCCCGGATGGTCCGTAACCCCCGCACTGGCGAGCGCAAGCGAGCCAGGAAGACGTCGGTTCCGAAGTTCCGCGCGGGTGCGGAGCTCAAGGCTGTCGTGTCCGGCTCCAAGAAGCTGCCCAGGCTCGCGGCCGCCAAGAAGACCGCCGCGAAGAAGACGGCGGCCAAGGCGCCCACGACGAAGCGGGCGACGAAGGCTCCGGCCAAGAAGACCGCCACCCGTTCGCCGGCGAAGCGGGCAGCCACCAAGGTGACGGCCAAGAAGACCGCCACGAAGAGGACCGCCGCCAAGAAGACGACGGCGAAGAAGGCCACCAGCAAGCGCGCGCCGGCCAGGCGTACCGCCAAGCGCTGACTGTCGCGAGCCGCAGGGCTGGCAGCAGACAAAAGGGGCCGACACCTTCCGAAGATGAAGGTGCCGGCCCCTTTCTGCGTACGTCAAAGCGCGTTGGTCGGTCCCGTGCGTTGGTCAGGTCGGGAGCGTGTAGATCGTGAGCGAGTGGACGCGGATCGCCTCGCCAGTGCCTTCGACCTCCAGCCGGACGCGTTGCCCTATGCGCAGGTGCCGCGGGCCGGCGGCGGCGAATGCCTCAGCGTCGTAAGGGAGTTCAACCCCGTCATCGGCCAACACAGTGCCGGACCGGCTCACCGGATCGAACGAACGCACCGTCGCCTGCATGGCGCGCAGTCTATGGCTATCCGGCAAGGCGTGCGCCTCCCGTCTCCGACGTACCGCTTGATCGACGTTCCGCTTGATCACAGCAGGAGAGCGACAGCGGCCCGGGTGCGGGGGCCCACACCAAGCCGCAACGCGTCCATGAGGTCGGCCTCGGTGTCGACGTCCCGGCGTACCGACGTCAGCTCGGGCAGGTCCAGCTCCACTGCACCTTCGGCGAGATGGGCGGCTCGCGACGCACCTCCGAAGCGGGGAGTGAACTCCACCGCCGCGGTCGCGCAGTACACCGTCGTGCCGACGGCATCCGCATCGGCCACGAACGACGTGGGAAACCCAAGCGCCGCGTCGAGCACCGGCACGAGCTCCTCGGGACGCAGGGCAGGGAGATCACCCAGCATCGCCGCCACGGCACACCCCGGCCGGCGCGCGCGGGCGTGGGTGGCGCCATGCCGGAGGGCAGCGTTGAGTCCTTCCTCCGGCTCGTCGGAGACCACGACGGCACCGAGCGCGGACAAGGCGGTGCCCGACTCCCGATCATGGGTCACCGCCAGGACCTCAACCACGGCAGGGCAAGCCATCGCGGCCGTTACTGTGTCGAGCGCCATCGCACGGGCAAGGTCGGTCCGGTGCTCCCCGGCGAACGGCGCAAGCCTGGACTTGCCGACCGTGGCCGGCTTGACGGGTACGACGAGCGTCCAGCCGGCACGACCGGACCCGTCGGATCCACCATGCCCACCAGAGCGGTCGGGGGAACTACCGCTGCCGTTGGCTCGTTCTCGCAAAGACATCGACGTCGATCCTCTCAAGCCCGGACGGCAACCGGTCCGGGAGGGACTCCTGCCGGAGCACTCCGGACCCCGCTGCTCGACACCTCACCCTGGGTCGTTCAGACTGTGGCGGGCGAACGTATGGGTTCCCGGACCCCGTGCCGTGCGCGCGCTGACCGACCGCCCACGCCCGCCTGGCATCCCGCGCGGGCCGATGAGGAGGACACAGTGCCGCCGCCGCACACCCAGTCGTCACCGAAGTCCGCGCAGGCACCGAAGGCCGGCGTGTGCTACGGCCTGGCCGCTGCCGCAGTGATCCCGTTCATGCACGCGTTGACGAGGCGAGAGTGGCGGGGAGCCGAACACATCCCCGCCAAAGGCGGCATGATCGCGGTCACGAACCACGTGTCGTACTTCGATCCGGTCGCTCTCGGGCATTTCCTGCACAACGCCGGCCGCCCGCCGCGTTTTCTCGCCAAGGCGAGCCTGTTCCACATCCCCGTGGTGGGGAGGATCCTGCGCTCCGCCGGCCAGATCCCCGTGCACCGCGAGAAGCGCACCGCGGGCGACGCTCTCGCGGAGGCCTGCGCGGCGATCGACCAGGGGGAGTGCGTGGTGGTCTATCCGGAAGGGACGATCACCCGCGACCCGACCCTGTGGCCGATGGTGGGCAAGACCGGGGCGGTACGCATCGCTCTTCGTACCGGCTGCGACATCGTTCCAATCGCCCAGTGGGGCGCCCAGGACGTCCTCCTGCCCTATGCCAAGGTTCCGCGGCTCCTGCCACGCAAGACGATGCGGATGTCGGCGGGTCCGCCGGTCGACCTTTCCGCGTTTCGCGATGATCAGCCAACGCCGTCGCTTCTCAAGAAGGCCACGGTGGTCGTGATGGACGCGATCACGTCGCTGCTCGCGGAGTTGCGCGGCCAGGATGCTCCCAACGACCGGTTCGACCCGAGCAAGTTCGACGTACCGTCGATCGGAAACCCGTACAAGAAGCGGGTCCGGCAGCGTTGACGGCGCCGCGCGGCCCTTGGATGAAGGGCCTTCTGCGCCAGTCGGCGTTCGCATGAGGGACCGTTCAACCAAAAGGTTTGGATGAAGGCGCCCCTCATCCAACGGCCGGTTGGAGGAGGGTGCCCCTCATCCAACGGCAGGATCGCGGCCCTGCGGTTACCCCTCGCGGAGCCCGTCGAGGGCGGTCGAGAGATCGGCCCAGAGGTCGTCGACGTCCTCGATGCCGACGCTCATCCGGACGAGGTTGTCGGGAATCGTCGGCATCTCGCTCGCCCAACGCCGCCGGCGTTCGAACGTCGACTCCACGCC
>JBOHED010000741.1:0-3498 GCA_050700915.1 Actinopolymorphaceae bacterium
GCCCTCCGGTGATGGTCGTCCCAGTCCGCGCTGCCGGAGGTGGCCTGCGGACGGTTCGCCAGCGCGTCGAGGACAGCTTGCGGGTCGGCGTCGATGCGTACGGTCTCAGGCGTCGGGTCGTGGGCGGGGAGTCCCTGGCCGACCATCACCAACCGCTGGTCCGGTCGGGGATAGTGGAAGTCCTGTGAGGTGACCGCGTCGAGACGCGTGCCCAGGACCATCACCAGGTCGGCACTGTCCAGCGCCTCCAGAACCTCGGGCGTGGTCCCCAGGCCGAGGTGGCCGAGGAAATGCGGATGGTCCTCGCCGAACGCGTCCTGCCGGCGGAAGGCGACGTAGACACCGAAGCCGAAGCGTTCCGCGGCCCGGCGCAGTGCCTCGCGACCCACCCGGTCTCCCGGGCCGGCGATCGCGACGGGACGCTTCGCGGTGGCGAGCATCGCGGCAAGATCCTCGGCGGCGGCCACGATCGCCTCGGGTGTCGAGGGCGCGGGACTGAGGGGTCCGGGGGACTCACCGTCGTAGGACTCGGCCCAGAAGTCGGCCGGGACGCCGAGCGCCACCGGGCCGATGCGTGGTGCGTACATCCGGGTGAGCGCCTCGGCGACCGCCTGCGGGACCTCGGTCGGGCGGGACGGTTCGTGCGACCAGACGGTGATCGGCGCGTAGAGAGCCGCGAGGTCGACCTCCTGGAAACCTTCGTGCTCCGTACGCCGGCGTACCTCCGACTCGACCTGGCCGAGAATCGCGATCACCGGCGTCTGGTCCTGGTGGGCGGTGTGGACGCCGATCGCGAGGTTCGTGGCTCCGGGTCCCCGGCTGGCCAGGGCGAGGGTGGGGCGGCCCGTCAGCTTGCCCTCGGCCTCCGCCATGAACGCCGCGCCGCTTTCGTGCCGGGTGGAGACCAGCCCGATGCGTGGTTCGGCGTCGAGCGCGTCGAGCAGTGCGAGGAAAGACTCGCCCGGGACGGTGTAGGCGGTGCGTACGCCGGCGTCGGCGAGAAGCCCTACGACGGTCCTCGCGACGTTCTGTGACATTCGGCGTGGACTCCACGGTGCGCTGGGGGCGGGTCGGCTGGCCTCCTTCGTACCGCACCGGTGCCAGGGCACGCCATCGCTGCCAGGTTTTGTCCACAGTCGGCAGAACGGCGAGCTTTTCCACAGCCGCCGCTGGCCGCGCCGACTGCCTCCACCTCCGGCCCCAGGGTGGTTCCCGGAGGTGAACGCCGATGCACGCGAAGAACGTGATCGGACGCGAGGGAGAGGATCTGGCCGTCCAGCACCTGGAAGAGGCCGGATTCGTCGTCCTGGAGCGCAACTGGCGGTGCGAGCTGGGCGAGATCGACATCATCGCCCGCGACGGCGACGTCCTGGTCGTCTGCGAGGTCAAGACCCGCTCCGGGCTCGGGTTCGGCACCCCGCTGGAAGGCGTCACGTGGGAGAAGGCGGCCAGGCTCCGCCGCCTCGCCGGTCGCTGGCTGGCCACGCACCCCGGGAGCTGGGGTGGCCCGGTTCGCATCGACGTCGTGGGCGTGCTGCGCCGCGACCCGGATCCTGCCGCCATCGAGCACGTCCGCGGGGTGGACTGAGATGGCGCTCGCCCGCACCCGTTCGGTGGCACTGACCGGCGTGGAAGGGCACGTCGTCGAGGTGGAGGCACACATCGGCAACGGCCTGCCCGGATTCAGCCTGGTCGGTCTTCCCGACACCGCCCTTGCCGAAGCCCGCTCCCGCGTCCGGGCCGCCGTCGCCAACTCCTCGCAGGACTGGCCGCAGCGGAAGCTGACCGTGGCTTTGTCACCGGCCACGCTGCCCAAGTCCGGTGCCCATTTCGACATGGCGATCGCGCTGGCGGTGCTCGGAGCCGCGGACGTCATCCCGCAGTCGGCGCTGGAAGCCGTGATCATCCTGGGCGAGCTCGGGCTCGACGGCCGGGTCAAGCCGGTCCGGGGCACGCTGCCGTCGGTGATCGCGGCGTCCGCGGCGGGTTGGCGGCGGTTCGTCGTCCCGGAACCCAACGTCGGCGAGGCGAAACTCGTCGAGGACGCGGAGGTCTTCGGCGTCCGCTCGCTGCGACAGGTCGTGGCTCTCCTTCGCGGCGACGACATCCCGGACGAGCCTCCGCCTGCCTCGACGGTCGAGCCCTCGCCGGCTGAGGACCAGGGCGGGCTCCGGCGCCCCGACCGGCTCGACGGGCTCGATCTCGCCGAAGTGCTGGGGCAGACGGCGGCGCGGCGGGCGGTCGAGGTGGCGGCAGCCGGCGGGCACCATCTGTTCATGTCCGGCCCGCCGGGGGCCGGCAAGACCATGCTCGCCGAACGCATGCCTGGCCTGCTTCCGGACCTGCCACCTGTTACGGCGCTCGAGGTGACGGCGATCCACTCGGTGGCGGGCCTCCTACCGGCCGACGCCCCGCTTCTGGTCCGCCCGCCGTTCTGCGACCCGCACCACTCCGCGTCGCTGCCCGCGATCGTGGGCGGAGGTGCCAGGGTCGCCCGTCCGGGTGCCGTCTCGCTGGCCCATCGCGGGATCCTCTTCCTCGACGAGGCGCCGGAATTCCGACCCAGCGTGCTCGACGCGCTCCGCCAGCCACTGGAGCACGGCGAGGTGGTGATCGCCCGGTCGGCGGGAACGGCGCGGCTGCCGGCGCGGTTCCAGCTGGTCCTCGCCGCCAACCCGTGCCCCTGCGGGCGTGCGTACGGCAAGGGTGTCTACTGCACGTGCAGCGCCCAGGCGCGCACCCGTTACCAGCACCGGCTTTCCGGGCCGATCAAGGACCGGATCGACCTGCTGCAACTCGTCGAGCCGGTCTCGCGCGCCGAGCTGCGCGCCGACCAGCAACTGGTCGAGGCGACCGAGGTCGTCGCCGTACGGGTCCGTGCGGCGAGGGACCGCCAGGCACGACGCTTTGCCGGACTGCCGTGGTCTCTCAACGCCCACGTGCCTGGCTACGAACTGCGCCGGCGTTGGCCGTCCGACCCATCGGCGCTGCCAGTGCTGGAGCGACACCTGTCCGGTGGCTGGTTGACCGCCCAGGGCGCCGACCGGGTACTCCGCATCGACAGAGTGGCAACCTTGCTGACGTTGAGACATCGCCGGCATGTACGTGGACCGGCCCGAGGTTTCCACCGAGGGCACCACGCCGGCGACCACCCCGGGTCGATGCCGCCGCGGTCACGCTGCTGACCGTGTGCGCGCTCCCCGGGTCGCCGGGCTTACCACCCTCCCTCTCGGCGGGATCCGACACACCGAGCGCCATGCCGTCGTCCACGTGGTCCGCAAGGGTGGCAAGACCGCCACCATCCCGTTCTCGCCCGCGATCATGGCCTCGGCGGCGTACGGATAGCCCCCCCTGAGTGAGATTTTTCACCGAACCACCTTCATGCCGAGTGAGCGGTTATGCCGAGCCGGGTCGTGATGGGCGGCGGGGTGATGTTGACTAGCTCGGCATAATCACAGGGCTTCGAGGAAGGCGAGCAGCTGGTCGGTTGGTCGGTAT
>JBOHED010000742.1:0-3913 GCA_050700915.1 Actinopolymorphaceae bacterium
AGGTTGTACGCGGACGACGACTTGCAAGCCGCCGCAGACGACTGGCGGAAGTATCGCTACACCTACCGGCTCCTCGGTCGCACCGCCTACGAGCCGGAGACCCCGGTGGCTGAGCTCACGAGGTCGCTGCGGACTAGCTTCGGTGCTGCGGCTGACGCGACCGGGCGCGCCCTTGGCGCTGCCTCCCGGGTGCTGCCGCTGATCACGGTGCTCCACGCACCGTCGACGGCGTGCAATGTCTACTGGCCCGAGATGCCGACTCCGGTGTCGCTGCTGCCGCGGACCGAGCGGATGGAGAGTCCGTACCGGGCCCAGGGTTGGCCGGCCAATTCCGACTTCGACATGACGCCTCCGTACTCCTTCGGCAGCGTCAGTCCGTTGGACCCCGAGCTGATCTACGGTGTGGATGAGTTCGCGGCCGACGTGTTGGCGGGACAGCGGCGCGGCAAGCACACTCCGGTCGAGCTCGCGGATCGTCTCGAGCAGTTGGCCGAGGAGGCGCTGGCCGCTCTTGCCGAGGCGGAGCAGGCCAATGGCAGCGGTGGTGAAGGCAACGAGCCGCTGTTGAGGGTCGTCGCCACCGATGTCCGGATCCAGGCGCAGCTCGCACGGTATTTCGCCTCCGCGTTGCGGGCCGCGCTCGCCTACGGCCTCCGGTCGCTCGGCCGGCCGATGCTGGCCCGCGCGGTCGATCACCAACGGTCCGCCATCGCCGCCTGGGATGCGGTCGTCGAAGCGGCAAAGCCCTACGTCAGTGACCTTCCGTTCGGTCAGGCCGACTTCTCCCGCGGTCACTGGGCCGACCGTCGCCCCGCGTTGCTCGGCGATCTCGCGGCGCTGGAGGCCGCGCTGCAGGACGCGGAGACGGCGGGGACCGATGTCGATCCGGACTCTGTCGAAGAGCAACTGATCACACCGCCGGCGCCGATCGGGGAGCACACACCCGCGGAGTGCTTCGAACCCGGGAGCCCGATCAAGGTCAGCTGGCGAACCGAGGACGAGCGGGTCACCGGCGTTCGAGTGCGGTGGCGTCCGGTCAACCAGGCCCTCGCCTACGGCTCTGTCGACCTGAAGCGACATGGCGGCGCCTTCGTGGGGGAGATCCCCACCGACACGGCCGGAGACCTGTACCCGATGCAGTACTACTTCGAGGTGACGGCAGGCGACGCCGCCTGGCCGTATCCGGGTCTCGCTCCTGATCTGGCGAATCAGCCGTACTACGTGGTTCACACCGACCCACGCACGCGTTGGGGACGTACCGCGAGCTGAGATGTCCGCGTGAGGGCACACACGGGTCGTGATACGGGAGACCTGGCCGTCCGGAGCGGGTGCGTACGCTCGTATGCGCGGGGTCGTAGGTTGCCCCTGAGGGAGGGCAGACGGTGAGCGGTCCGGTCAGGGGCGTACATCGTCGCGGTGTGACGATGATCGATGTGGCTCGTCATGCCGGGGTCTCCACGATGACCGTGTCGAATGTGATCAACGAGCGGTCCCAGCGGGTGAGCGAGTCGACCAGGCGGCGAGTTCTGGCGAGCATTGCCGAGCTCGGCTACCAGGTCAACATGACGGCGAGGCACCTCCGCATGGGTCGCACGGGCATGGTGGGCTTGGCGGTTCCTGGTTTCGAGTCTGGGTATTACCCCGAGCTCGCCAGCCATCTGGCCGATCGTCTCGCCGACCAGGGTCTTCGGTTGGTGATGGAACGGACTGGCGGGAATCGCCAGGCTGAGTTGGATGCGCTTGCGGCGCCGCGGTTGCGGACGTACGACGGGTTTGTGCTCAGTGTCGTTGCCGGGGACGCGGCCGATCTGGAACAGCTCAGCGTCGACACACCGGTCGTGCTGATCGGGGAGCGGGCCGTTCCGGCTCGGTTCGATCATGTGTTGATGGACAACGTCGGCGGGGCGCGGCGAGCTACCGAGTTACTGCTGGAGTCCGGAGCACGCCGGATCGCACTCCTCGGCGGCGTCCTAGGAGACGAGCAGTCGATGCCGGAGTTGCGCGCTCGCGGATATCGCGCGGCACACGGGGCGGCCGGGGTGCGGGTCGATGAAGATCTGATCGTGCCGTGTCAGTTCCGGTTCGTCGACGGGTACACCTCCGCGTTGACGTTGATCAGGAACGGCGTCGCCTTCGACGCTGTCTTCGCGCTGACCGATTCGGCTGCTGTCGGGGCGTTGCGTGCGCTCGCTGAATCAGGAGTGCACGTTCCGGGGGATGTCCAGGTGATCGGATTCGACAACATCGCCGAGAGTCGCTTCACCGTGCCCGCGTTGACCACGGTCGAGCCGGGGAACGACGAGATGGCCGAGGCGATCTGCTCCCTACTGATGGAGCGGATCGAACATGGCGGAGCTTCTCGGCCAGCGCGGGTCGTCATGCCCGAGGCGAAGATCATCGAGCGTGACTCGACCCGCCGCTGACCGCCGATGTCCTATGCCAGGTCGAGTTGGATCGTACTGAACGAATGGCGCGGCAAGATGACCGTCAGCACTCCGCCGTCGAGGGTGAGGTCCAGATCGGTCGGAGCGACCGCGTCGGGGTCCGCCGTCGTGTTGTGGCGCTGCGGCTCGTCCGCGGTGAGTACGCGAGCGGAGTGTCCGGTGACTGTTCGACCGCGTAGGTCGAGAGTGAGCGTCGTGTCGGTGTCGAGCGCGAGGTTGCTGACCGAGATCAGGGCGTTTCCGTCCTTGGTGCTGGCCGAGATCGAGACCAGGTCGAGCTGCACGCCGTCCGCGTCGTAGGCGTCCGGCCGCTCGATCAGGTGAACCGGCAGCTGCAGCGCGTCATGATGGCCCTTGTTCATCTCGAAGACGTGGTAGGTGGGCGTGAGGACCATGCCTCCGGCGTCGTCGGTCAGGATCATCGACTGGAGGACGTTGACGGTCTGGGCGATGTTGGCCATGTGGAGTCGGGCGGCGTGCTTGTGGAAGATGTCGAAGTGGACGCCCGTGACCAGGGCGTCGCGCAGGGTGTTCTGCTGGTACAGGAACCTCGGGTTCGTCCCTGGTTCGGTGTTCCACCAGGTGCCCCACTCGTCGCAGATCAGACCGATCCTGCGCTTCGGGTCGTAGGCATCCATGACCGCGGTGTGGCCCGCGATGACGCGATCGATGTCGACCGCCTTGATCATGGTGTTGTAGTACTGCTCATCGCTGAATGCGGTGGCCGGGCTCTTGTTGAGGCCGCTGCCGTCATGGGAGTAGTAGTGGAACGAGATGCCCTGGAACATGCGGCGCGGCTCGCGAGCGCAACCAAGGCAGCTGACGGCCTTCATCAGAGCTTCGGTCCAGGCCAGGTCGTCATCGGCGGCACCGGCGGCGATGCGGTACAGCGTGTTGTCGCCATGGTTGCGGCAGAAGGTCGAGTAGCGCCGTGCTTCATCGGCGTAGGCTTCGGCGCGCATGTGTCCGCCGCAGCCCCACGTCTCGTTGCCGAGACCCCAGTACGGCACCTTCCAGGGCTCGTCGCGGCCGTTGGCCTTGCGAAGCCGGGACATCGGGCTGTCACCGTCGCGGGTGAGGTACTCCACCCAGTCGCTCATCTCCTGCACGGTGCCTGAACCGATGTTGCCGTTGACATAGGCGTCGGTGCCGAGCAGTTCGCACAGGGCCATGAACTCATGGGTGCCGAAGTGGTTGTTCTCCTCGACGTTTCCCCAGTGCGTGTTGACCATCCGGGGACGTTGCTCTTTCGGGCCGATGCCGTCACGCCAGTGGTACTCGTCGGCGAAGCAGCCACCAGGCCAGCGCAGGTTGGGAATCTGCAGGGCGCGCAGAGCCTCGACGACATCGAGACGGATGCCGCCCTCGTTCGGGATCGAGGAGTCCTCACCGACGTAGAAGCCGCCGTAGATGCACCGGCCGAGATGCTCGGCGAAGTGACCGTACAGGTGCCGGCTGATCGTTGCACC
>JBOHED010000743.1:0-14810 GCA_050700915.1 Actinopolymorphaceae bacterium
ATCGCTGGACGAGCTACGCCTTCAGGAGGTGAAGCTCAGCCGGGCCAACCTCCACGGGGCCAGCCTGCGTAGTTCCTGGTTGAGCAACGTCGACCTGTCCGGCGCCGACCTGAGCGACGCGGTGCTGGACGCGGCGACGCTGGACGAGGTGGACATGGCGGGGGCGGACCTGCGGGGCGCCTCCCTCACCGACGAGGCGTCACTCACCGACGTCGGGCTGCGCCGAGCCCGGCTCGTGGACGCCGACCTGAGCTCGGCGGTGGTGAAACGCTCCGACCTCGCCCGGGCGGACCTCACCGGCGCCAACCTCTCCGGCGCTTCGCTGATCAACACCAGCCTCCGCGGCGCCCGCCTCGACGGTGCGGACCTGTCGGACACGCTCTGGTCGAACTCCGTCTGCCCGGATGGTACGAAGTCCCGCGGAGATCCCGAGACCTGCGACGATCACCTCACCGTTGCCTTCTGGTGAGCAGACGTGAGCATGCTCTTCATCAGGCAGTCGTCCCTTGCGAGACGACGGTTGCCGGACCGATCACCGCGCGACGGCGCGGTACGTACGCCACAGCGAGTGCACCTGCCAGCCACCGAGCACACAGGTGGCCGCACCGACGACCGGAACCACCACGGACGCGCCAGCCACCCGGAGAGCGAAGCTGGGGTCGAGCAGGTTCATGGCCGTCGAGCAACCCATCGTGACCGCGATGACCGCGGCGCCGACGACCACCTGCCCGGTGATCACCGCCGGCAGGAAGCGGCGTAGTCGACCCGACCATATCAACAAGCCAAGGGTTGCGAGCCCGCTCAGGCCACCGGCCATGCCGGCCCAGTCCGTGAGCTGCGAGAGGACTATGGCGAGCCGTGGGTGGTCACTGGTCAACAACGACGGGACCGCCTGGGCGCCGATGGTCCAGGCGAGTGTCCACGCGAGCACAGTCGCCGGCATGGACAGCGCGAAGAGCATGGCGGTGCGCCGGCTCTGCGCGGCGATCAGCTCCGCCCGGTAGGCGGGGGCGATCTCGGCGAGCTGCCCACATTCGCCGACCGCCTGCGCCTCGGCACGACGCGGATCCATCCCGGCCCGGGCGTATGCCTCTGCCGCATCGTGGAGTCCGTCGGACAGCTCACCCAGCAGCTCCGTACGCATCCGGCGTGGACCAGGTAGCAGACGGGCCAGCGCGCGAAGGTATCCCGCGATCGGGTCGTCCTGCGGTACAGCGGACGGATCCGCCCGCCGGGTGGGCATGGCCGGTGTGGCCCGTCCGCGGCCGGCCACCCGTGCCACCAACGCCATGCCTCCAGGGAGACTCATCGCGTCACCACGTCGTCGGGTACGCGGAAGTCCCCGCGCACGGTCGGTCCCGGAAGCCCGGATCCAGGGCGCGCCGCCTGGAGCGTCCTGGCGATCGAACGGCCTAATGCCCACACCGCCACGCAGGTGACTGCCTGGACTGGCATGCCGATCCATGACGTCAGAAGGGAGTACACCGCGCCACGGGGGTTGAGGATCGTGATCCCGACGACGCACGCCAGAACCACCGCGAGGGCGGTGAGGCCGGACAGGCCTACCGCCGTCGCCACCCGGTCGACGGGGATCCGCAACCGGGCGGGTACCCGGAACCTCGCACCGAAGCCGAGGAGGCCGATGCCCAGCACGCCGCAACAGCCGACCGCGACGCTGGTGCCCGTGATGAGTTCGGCGAGGAACGAGACGCTCGCGGGAACCGGCACGACCCAAGAGCCGCCGACCAGGAGTGGGATGTCCCACAGCAGGGTGAGTGCCGGCAACTTGATGGCGAGGGCCATCGCCGTACGCCGAACCTGGACCGCCGTCAGCTCGCTGCGGTAGGCGGGAAGGATGTCGCCGATCGGGCCGGAGTCGGCGATAGCGCGGGCCTGGGCCTGTCGCGGCGGGAGGCCCGCGTCGACATAGGCGTCGGCGCTGTCACGAAGTCCGTCGGCGAGCTCGGCCATCAGCTCGGCGCGGACCTTCGCCGGGCCGGGCAGGGCGCGGGCGAGGTCGTCGACGTACGCCGCGATCGGTTCCCTGCTCACGCCCGCTCTCCGAGGACGCCACCGATCGCGCTGGTGAACCTGGTCCAGTCGGCACGCTCCCTGGCGAGTGCCTGCCGCCCGGCTCTTGTGAGCTGGTAGGTACGCCGGCGGCGGCCGCCGACCATGCCCCATCGCCCGCTGACGTAGTGCGCCCGCTCGAGTCGGCGCAACGCCGGGTAGACGCTCCCGGTGGGAAGGTCGAGGACGCCGCCGCTCCTTGCCTGGAGCGCCTCGATGATGGCGTAGCCATGCAGCGGGCCGCCCTCCAGCGAGGCGAGCAGGAGGGCGTCGAGGTGCCCGCGGACGATGTCGACCTTCACGAGTAGCCAGGCTACTC
Source organism: Actinopolymorphaceae bacterium (assembly GCA_050700915.1). Classification (GTDB taxonomy): domain Bacteria; phylum Actinomycetota; class Actinomycetes; order Propionibacteriales; family Actinopolymorphaceae; genus Thermasporomyces. Next base: position 2,390 of record JBOHED010000743.1, read on the forward strand.
GTCGGGCCGCCGCCCGGACCAGGCGTACGACCGCGATCTTGGGGTTGATTCCAGGGTCCCCGAGACGTGACCCCAGGGTCATCCCCGATTCATATGTAGGCAGCCGACATATACAGTCGGGGAGGTCGAGCGTTCCTTGGAAGGAGATCCGTGCCACCCACCGCTGACGTCGCTTCCGGGACCGCCGGCGCCGCGCCGCCGACCCGGCAGGTCCCGGGCAGGCGGCCCGGCGCCTCACTGTGGACCTTGCGAGGCGTCGCCCTCGTCCACGCCGCGGTCGTGGTCGGGCAGCCCTTCCTGGCCGGAAGGTATCTCGGCGGCGATGTCGACTCCCTCGCGATTCATGGGTTGAACGGCAGTCTGCTGCCGCTGCTCACGATGATCCAGGGAGCAGCCGCCCTGGCGTACGTCTGGCCCGGCGGCGGTCGGGTCTGGCCCTTCCTCTGCACGTTCGCACTCTTCTTCGCCGAGGGCATCCAGATCGGGCTGGGCCATACCCGCGACCTCGTGATCCACCTCCCGCTCGGTGTCGCGATCGTCATCGGCCAGGTCCTGCTGACGATCTGGCTGTTCCGGAAGGGCGCGCGCCGGCCACGCCGACGGCTTCTGCGAGGACGTCAGACGGGTGAGACCCATGTCAGCTGAGCATCCGCACGCACCCGCCCCGAGGACGCACCACGCCGACCAGCCGACTGGTCATCGGCCGGACGAGCCCGCAGGTTGGCCGGAGCAGCCCGGAGACGGACGGCCCGCCGCCTACCCAGCCTCTCCGGCACGACGCCCTCGGGCGAGCCTGTGGGTCCTCCGCACCATCGCGGTCGGGCACTGCGGGGTGATCGCGGCCCAGCCTGTCTTCGCCGGCATCTTCCTCACCGGCGACGTGGACGCGATCGCCGTACACGAGATGAACTCGCACCTCGTCAGCCTGCTGGGTTGGTCGCAGATCATCGCGGCTCTCGTCTACGCCACGCGCGGTCGCGGGCGCTGGTCGCCGATGTGGTTCAGTCTCGCCCTCGCCCTCGCCGAGGAGACGCAGAAGGTCTTCGGCTACCTCCGCCTCGCAGATCTCCACATCCCCGTGGGCGTCTCGCTCATCACGATCCAGGTCCTCTTCACGGTCTGGTTGTTCCGTCCTGACCTGCGTCAAGCCCGGGTTGACAAGGCTCGGAGGGGTGGGCGGGTGGCCGGCGGAGAGTCCCGAACCCCGAGGGAGCCGTACGCATGACCCTGTACAGCCGTCGTCCGGTCGGCAGGTCCCGGCCCGGTCGTTCGACCCGTTCGTACGCCTCGACGGGTCCAGAGGCCCTGTCCAGGCGCGGGTTTCTCGGGCTCGTGGGCGCCGGTGGCGCCGCCGCGGCCCTCGCCGGCTGCGGGATCGGCGGGCTCGTCGGTCAGACGGCGGAGTTCCTGCCGAGCCGGGCGCCGCTGCCCAAGCCGTTCCGCGTGGCGCTGCCGATCCCGCCCGTCAAGCGCCCGGTGCGTAGCGACGCCGGCACCGACTACTACGAGATCGTCCAGCGGGTCGCCCACGTCGAGATCCTGCCCGGCCTGCGGACGCCGATCCTCGGCTACGACGGCATCTTCCCCGGACCGACGCTCGTCAGCACGAGCGGCCGGCGGACGGTCGTACGCCACCGCAACGACCTACCCGTGCCCGTCACCGTCCACCTGCACGGCGGACACACGCCCGCGGAGAGCGACGGCGGACCGCTCGACCTCATCCTGCCGACACGTGGCTGGACCCGGCCCGTCCACGCCGGACACGGCGGGGGGTCCGCGATGCGCGGCGACGAGTCGAAGGGCGTCCGCGACTACACGTATCCGATGCGGCAGCGCGCGGCCACGCTCTGGTACCACGACCACCGGATGGACTTCACCGGACCACAGGTCTACCGCGGACTCGCCGGCATGCATCTGGTGCACGACGAGGAGGAGCGTGCACTGCCGTTGCCCGACGGCGATCGGGACATCCCGCTGGTGATCTGTGACCGGTCCTTCGAAGCCGACGGATCGTTCCGCTACCCCGCGTTGGACCGCACCTTGCGCACCACCCCCGGCGTCACCGCCGACTACATGGAGGGCGTCGTCGGCGACGTGATCCTGGTCAACGGCGCGCCATGGCCGGTCTGCGAGGTGGAGGGCGCGCGGTACCGATTCCGGATCCTCAACGCCTCCAACGCCCGTCGCTACGGGCTGGCGCTGAAACCCGGCCCCCGCGACGGTGTGTCGTTCGTCCAGGTCGGCAGCGATGGCGGTCTGCTGGAGAAGCCGATCGACCACACCCGGATCGATCTCGCTCCTGGCGAGCGCTTCGACGTGGTCGTCGACTTCTCGGCGTACGCGCCGGGCACGGAGGTCACCCTGGTCAACCAACTGGGCAACGACTCGACCGCACAGGTCATGCGGTTCCGGGTCACCCGCCGGGTGACCGACGACGCCCGCGTCCCCGCGAAGCTCTCCACGATCGAACGCCTCGACCCCGCCAAGGCGGTCCGCACCCGCGTGTGGCGGTTCCGGCGTGGCGACGTCGGCGATCGTCCGGGCAGCGCCGGCGTGGTCGCTGGGCAGGAGGGTGGCGACGGCGGGAGCGGGCACAACGGCTGGACGATCAACGACAAGGCGTACGACCCGGAACGGATGGACGCCGACCCGGCCCTCGGCGAGATCGAGATCTGGCGGTTCGTCACCGACGTCCACCACCCCGTCCATGTCCACCTCGACCCGTTCCAGGTGGTCAGCCGTGGCGGCAAGGGGATCGGTCCCTACGACCACGGCTGGAAGGACACGGTGGACGTACGCCCCGCGGAGCATGTCGACGTCGCGGTGCGCTTCACCGACTACCGGGGCCCGTATCTGCTGCACTGCCACAACCTCGAGCACGAGGACATGGCGATGATGGCGAGCTTCGAGACCACCTGAGCAGGCGGTCAGCTCCCGGCGAAGACGCTGGACACGCTCACCCGGGTACCGCCGGCTTCGGCGGACAGCACGCCCGCCCTCAGCACGGCCAGCAGCTCGAGAGTCTCGTCGGGCGCGATCGGCGGCTTGCCGGCCCGGGCCATCTCCACCGCCGCTCGGACCTGTCCGGCGTAGAAGCCGTCGAAGTCCTTGATGTGCACGGCGTGCCGGCCCTCGCTGCCATAGGCGGTGAGGTGGAAGTTGTACTTCGCGTCGCGCAGCGTCTGCACCACCGCGCTGGGACCACCGTCGGCGTACGACAGCACCGCGATGTCACGCTCGGGCCAGGTGAACCGCTGCACCCACTCCACGCCGGGTCCGGCCAGTGCAAAGAGCTGTTCGACCGCGTGGACGCCGTAGTAGTACCACTCCCCCGGGCCGACGCTCACGACTGAGGACAGGGACCCGAGTGCGGCGAGCTGGTCACGCTCGGCGTCGAGCTCGACCGCGAACCGCAGCGCCGACGAACTGGTGACCGGCGTGCCCTTGTCGGCGGCAAGGGCGAAGAGACCGCTCGCCTCCACCAGATCGACCGCCATCGGCTTGTCGACAAACGTCGGCACCCCCGCCGCCACGAACGCCCGCGCCAGCGGCACGTGGTTGGCGCCCTGCCCGGTGTCGTCGACCACCAGCACCAGGTCGGTCTCGGACAGCATCTCGGTGGGCTCACTGGCGACGTGCGGGATGCCGTAGGTGCGCGCGAGCGTGGTGGCATCGGGCTGCCCTGGGCGCAGCTCGCCACCCCACACCCAGGTGACGCGGGCACCGTCGGCGACGCCGCGCTCGTTGAGCAACCGGGCGAATGCTCCGGCATGGGAGGTGTTGACGCCGACCAGGCCGACGCGCAGGGTGCGCTCGCCGGAATCCGTACCTTCACCGCTCATCTGTCGTCCCTCTACTCGACGAGGCCCGGATGGTGTGGTGAACCGGGCATGGCCTGCCGCACGCGAAACCGAACTCCCCTTGGCATGAGGGCGTTTCGCCCCTTCTCGCGGTTCCGAACGTAGACACCCCGTCGTTCCGCGTCAACGTCGCGCCCAAGCGGCGCAGGTCTCGACGGACTCGGGCCGTGGCGACTCATTCCCGGTGTGACACTGGCAGACTCGGCGAACGTGACAGGCGTCGAACCGCACCACAAAGACCCCCGCGAAGACCTCCGCACCCTGCTCCGTGGGCGACTTGTCGCGGCCGCCCTGACACCCTTCCACCGGGATGGGACCGTCGCCCGGGGCGCGGTGGCGGCCTATGCGGAGGCACTCCGCGACGGTGGGAGCGCGGCCATCGCCGTCGGCGCGCACACCGGTCGGGGCGCTCACCTGGGTCAAGCCGACCTGTCCTGGCTGGTCCGAGAGTTCGGGTCCGCGTCCACCCTCCCGATCGTGGCCGGAGTCGGCCCCGGTCCGGACCGGTCTTCGGCCGACCTGGTGCCCCTCGCCGCCGGACTCCGCGACGCGGGTGCGACAGCCTTCCTGGTAGCTCCCCCGCGGGGGGCGTCGCTGGCCGAGATCGTCCGACTGCACGAACGGCTCGGTTCCGAGGTCGGCCTGCCGCTGCTCGCCTTCGTTCTCTACGACCGGGCCAGCGGCTGCCAGTACGACCGGGACACCGTGGCCGAACTCCTCGCCCTGCCATGGGTCTGCGGCGTCAAGCTCGCCCTGCTCGACGACGCGATGGAGTGTCAAGACATCCTTGACAGGGCTCGGGAGGTCGCGCCGGACGCCCTGCTGCTGACCGGCGAGGACCGGATGTACGGGCCGTCGCTGATGTGGGGTGCCGAAGCGGGCCTGCTCGGGCTCGCCGCTGCACTGCCGGACTGGTCGGCTGCCGTCATCGACGCCTGGAAGCGACCGGACCTCGCGACGTTCGTCGCGGCGTCGGCCCGGGCGGATGCCCTTGCCCGGTTGACGTTCCGGGCACCGATGGAGGCGTACGTCCAACGGATGGCGTGGGTCGCTGCCTGGCAGGGGATCCTCCCGGACGCGGTGGCCTTCGACCCGTTCGGTCCGTACGCCAAAGGTCCGTACGCCAAGAGCCGGCCCACCAGCGACCGCGCCGACCTCGTCGCCGCCCTGACCGCCCTCTCCCGTGATCATGACCGTGATCGGTAAGGATTTCGGGGCGTATAGACCGATTTTTCTTCATGCTCACGGGAGAGTCGCCGTGTGCCGGCACAAGGGCGGAGGTCTACGCGGTCAGACCTCGACGACGATCGGGATGATCATCGGGCGACGGCGGTGGGAGTCGCTCACCCACTTGCCGACCGTACGCCGGATCACCTGCTGCAGCTGGTAGGTGTCGTCGATGCCCTCACGCCCAACCCGGTCGAGGGCCTCCTCGATCAACGGGCGAACGGGGTCGAAGACGCCGTCGTCCTCGGCGAACCCGCGCGCCTTGATCTCGGGGCCTCCGGTCACCTTGCCGGTCACCGAGTCGACCACCACGATGACGGAGATGAAGCCCTCCTCGCCCAGGATGCGGCGGTCCTTCAACGATGTCTCGGTGATGTCGCCCACCGTTGAACCGTCGACGTAGACGTAGCCGCAGTCGACCTTGCCAGCGATCCGGGCCACGCCGTCGATCAGGTCGACGACGACGCCGTCCTCGGCCACCACGACCCGCTCCCGCCGAACGCCGGTCGCGACCGCGAGGTCGGCGTTGGCCCGCATGTGCCGGATCTCGCCGTGCACCGGCATCACGTTGCGCGGGCGGACGATGTTGTAGGCATAGAGCAGCTCGCCCGCCGACGCGTGACCCGACACGTGGACCAACGCGTTGCCCTTGTGCACGACGTCGGCACCCCAACGGGTGAGGCCGTTGATGACCCGGAAGACCGCGTTCTCGTTCCCGGGGATGAGTGAGGACGCCAGCACCACGGTGTCGCCGGGCTCGACCCGGATCTGCGGGTGGTCGCGGCCGGCGATCCTCGACAGGGCCGACAGCGGCTCACCCTGGGAGCCGGTCGAGATGAGGACGACCTCGTTCGGCGCGAAGTTGTCGAGCGCCTTGAGGTCGACCAGAGTGTTGGGCGGTACCCGGAGAAAGCCGAGGTCTCCGGCGACCCCCATGTTGCGGACCATCGACCGGCCGACGTAGGCGACCTTGCGGCCGTGTTCGACGGCGGCGTCCATCACCTGCTGCACGCGATGGATGTGCGAGGCGAAGCAGGCCACGATGATCCGCCGCTCCGCCCGCGCGAAGATCCGGTCGATCACCGGGGTGATGTCGCGTTCGGAGACGGTGAAGCCCGGCATCTCCGCGTTGGTCGAGTCGACCAGGAAGAGGTCGACCCCCTCCTCGCCGAGCCGGGCGAACGCGCGGTGGTCGGTGAGCCGGCGGTCCAGCGGGAGCTGGTCCATCTTGAAGTCACCGGTGTGCAGGACGACACCGGCGGCGGTGCGGATCGCGACCGCGAGAGCGTCGGGGATTGAGTGGTTGACCGCGATGAACTCCAGGTCGAACGGTCCGAACTGCAGCCGCTGGCGTTCCCGCACCACATGCCGAGGAACGTCCTTCAGCCGGTGCTCCCGCAGCTTCGCCTCGACGAGGGCAAGGGTGAGCTGTGACCCGACCAGTGGCAGGTCACGACGCTCCCGCAGCAGATACGGCACTGCGCCGATGTGGTCCTCGTGCCCGTGGGTGAGAACGACGGCCTCGATGTCGTCCAGGCGGTCCCGGATCGGTTCGAAGTCGGGAAGGATCAGATCGACGCCCGGATGGTGATCCTCGGGAAAGAGCACACCGCAGTCGACGATGAGCAGCCTGCCCTCGTGTTCGAACACGGTCATGTTGCGGCCGATTTCGCCGAGGCCTCCGAGCGGGATGACGCGGAGCGCGCCGGGCGGGAGGGCTGGGGGTTGGCCGAGCTCGGGGTGGGGATGGCTCATGAGGCGAGATCGGCCTCCTGCAGGTCTGTCCGTAGCTGTCGTATCTGGTCGTCGGTGGCCGGGATGAGCGGTAGGCGGACGGCGCGGTTCTGGACCACTCCCTGCACCTCCAGTGCGGCCTTCGCCATGATCGCACCCTGGGTGCGCGTCATGATCGCCTGGAACGCCGGAACCAGCTTCCGGTCGATCGCCCGCGCGGTGGCAAGGTCGCCGGCGTCGACGGCCCGGATCATCGCGGCGTACTCGCCCGCCGCGACGTGTCCGACGACGCTGACGACGCCGACACCACCGATCGCCAGCAGCGCGAGGTTCACCTCGTCCGCACCGCTGTAGTACGCGAGATCGGTGCGGCGCAGCACCTCCGTCATCCCGGCGAAGTCGCCCTTGGCGTCCTTGACGGCCACGACGCGGCCATGCTCGGCCAGCCGGACCAGCGTGTCGGTGGCGATCGGCGTGCCGGTGCGCCCCGGGATGTCGTACAGCATCACCGGCAGTCCGGTGGAGTCGGCGACCGCACGGAAGTGTGCGAGGAGGCCGGCCTGCGGAGGCTTGTTGTAGTAGGGGGTGACGACCAGCAGGCCGTGCACACCCGCCTTCTCCGCTTGCTGCGACAGCTCGATGGCGTGTTTGGTGTCGTTGGTGCCCGTGCCGGCCATCACGGTCGCCCGGTCGCCGACCGCTTCGAGGACAGCGCGCAGCAGGGCGTCCTTCTCGGCGTCGCTCGTGGTCGGTGACTCACCGGTCGTTCCGCTGATCACCACGCCGTCGGCGCCAGCGTCGACGAGGTGGCTGGCCACCCGCTGTGCGGCGTCGAGATCGAGGTCACCGGCCGGTGTGAACGGCGTGACCATGGCGATGAGGTTGCGCCCGAACGGAGCAGATGTCCGGCTGCCAGGCGTTGAACGTGGACTGTCAGGCGTTGAAGGTGGACCCATGGGACCTCACGGTACCGGTCGTACGCCCGATCGTGACGCCGCATGGCCGTGCCTGCCACCCGGATCAGGTGATCATCACGTGACGGCGCGCAGGTGACGGCGACGCGGGCCGGTAGGAAATGGCTGGCGGGTCGACGGCGCCGGGGAGATAGTCTGCGTGATGTGAGATGCGTACAGGCCAGGACCTTGCAGACGACGACGCCGCACGTCGCTTCCGGCGACGCGAGCGGCCCGCCTCGTCGATGACCTGAGCCCTGCCGCACGCGACAGCCCCGGGAGCGATCCCGGGGCGTTTCTGTCGTCTGGGGTCGCTCCTCCCCACCTCGAAGGAGCAGCAATGTCCGATTTGGCCCAGCCCACCGACGCCCTACCTGCCGGTGGTGCTAGTGATCATCCGAGTCCGGCGGAGAATCCGCACGACCACCACCGCCTCGGACGCGAGCTCGACATCTTCACCACCGACGAACTCGCAGGAGTCGGCTTCCCGATCTGGCTGCCCGCCGGCGCGGCGATCGTCGCCGAACTCGAGCGGTACATCCTGGAGGTCGAGCACCGCTCGGGCTACCAGCACGTGCGTACTCCTCCGGTGGCCAAGCGGGAACTGTACGAACGGTCGGGTCACTGGCAGCACTTCGGCCCGGACATGTTCCCGCCGATGCCGCTCGGTCGCGCACAGGACGCCCACGACGCGGGACCGAGACCCGCCGGCGACGAACTCGTACTGCGTCCGGTTCTCTGCCCGCACCACGCGCTGGTCTTCCGGTCGCGGCTGCGCAGCCACCGGGACCTTCCGCTGCGGATCGGCGAGGTCGGCCCGCAGTTCCGGATGGAGCGTTCGGGTGTCGTGAGCGGACTCACCCGGGTCCGCGGCATGATCCTCAACGACGCGCACGTCTTCTGCTCGTTGGACCGGGCGGCGGAGGAGGTGGCCGCGGTCCTTCAGATGATCGACCAGGCGTACGACGTCCTCGGGATCAAGGCCGCCTATTACAGCCTCTCGCTGCGCGGCCCAGCCGAGGCCGGCAAGTCGTATGCAGGGAGCGAGCAGATGTGGCAGCGGGCCGAGGCCGTGCTTCGCGACGCACTCGACCGGCACGGCGTGGACTACCGCGAGCAGGCCGGGGAAGCTGCGTTCTACGGCCCGAAGATCGACGTCCAGGTCCACGACGCGCAGAGCCGGGAGTTCACCTTGTCGACCGTCCAGGTCGACCTGTACCAGCCCGACCAGTTCGACCTCACCTACGTTGCGCCCGACGGGAGTCGGCAACGACCAGTGATCGTGCACCGGAGCGTGCTCGCCTCGATGGAACGCATGGTCGCCTACCTGCTGGAGGCGTACGCAGGTGCTCTTCCCGCCTGGCTGTCACCACTCCAGGTGATGGTGCTCCCCATCGGGCCGGACGAGCGTGATGCGGCCCGGAAGGTGCGACGCCTCTGTGCCGAGACCGGCCTCCGAGCGGATGTCGACGAGCGGGACGAGAGCCTGGGAGCGCGGATCCGCGCCGCCCAGCTGCGCAAGGTCCCCTTCGTGGCCATCGTGGGACCGCGCGAGGCCGCGGCGGATGCGGTCGCGGTGCGCCTCCGCGACGGACGGCGAGCGGGCCCGGTGGCCGTCGACCGGTTCGTCGACGGTGTCCGGCACGTCGTCGAGTCGCGGCGCGGCGACCTCGCCCTGCCGGAATGATCATGCCTGCGTGATCATTCCCCACGATGCACGGCGAATTCACCGTGCACCGTGGGGAATTGGCGTGTGAGGTACGCCTACGCCGCGGCTCAGGGCGCGACGCGGCCGTTGCGCTCGAACGCGGCATGGCTGATCGGCATCAGCTCGGCCCAGGCGGCTTCCATCTTCTCCGCGACCATCTCGATCTCCCGCTGCGGGAAGGATGGGAACGTCGAGTCGTCCCGCCTGACCCGCAGGGAGAGGAAGTTCATCAACGAACGCGCGTTGACCGTGACGTAGGCCGTCGAGTAGATCGTGAGCGGCAGGACGATCCGGGCAACCTCGCGGGCGATTCCGGCGTCGAGCATCCGCTGGTAGCCCGCGTAGGCCTCGGTGCACTGTTGCCGGGTCTCCTCCTCCACCAGCTTGTGCTGGTCAGGCGTACCGTCGACGAACTCGTATCGCCCGGGCTTGCCCTCCTGCACGAGCTTGCGGTCGGGTCCGGGCACGTAGAACACCGGGCGAAGCTCCCGGTAACGCCCGGACTCTTCGTTGTAGGAGGCCATCCGGTGCCGCATCAATTCGCGGAAGACGAAGATCGGCGCGTGCACGTGGAAGGTCATGGAATTGTGCTCGAATGGGCTGTTTCCGCTCCAGATCGGTTTGCCGTTCCGCCGTACATAAAGGGTGCCGTGGGGAACAGTCGCGCAGTAGATGTGCCCACGATAATGTTCGAGCCTGACCTGGCTGCGACGGGACTCGCTACTCCAGCCGACCCGTGGTTCCAGGTTCCGATCGCGATAAAGGGTCACTCGGTAGCGTGGCTTCGTACCGTAATGGTCAGGGTCATCGTCAAAGGGATGCTCGTTGACAGTCGCGGCGAGGCCGACCTTCAGCGCGACCTCCTGAAGCTGACCGGCGAGCTTCGGGCTCGTTGTGGCGTAGGTCATCTTTCCGGTCGCAGACGTACTTCCGTCAGAATTCCAGAGACCGTCCAGCAATTCCCACAGCTGTTCTTTCGAGCATTCCATCATCTCGAGCGGAATCATCTTCGCCCGATCTGCGTCGTAGCACTTCTTGGCGAGCAACCTGAATTCTTCGTCTGCGATGAGATGGTAGCGATCACTTCCGATTTTGCGAACCTCATGACCAGCCTCGGCAGCGCGCCGATAAAGGAAGTCAATCTCGCGCTTTTTGCGCAGCCGGAAGGACGGCGTACTGGATTCGTCTCTGACGTATCCATCCCCGATAAAGAACCCAACCAAGGCCGCGACACCAGGAGCTGGCGTGAACGGAATATCCGGTGTCCAGGTTGCGCCGCCCATGCTGAGTCGGTGGCCGGCGTCGAATAGCTCTCGGGCGGGTACGAGCTCCCAGCGCTCGCGATGTGGTTGACGACGACGCTTGGCCCACATCTGATGGTCCGGTGTCACGAGCAGGTCGACATGAGTCATCTCGATCCGAACCATGGGCCCGTCGTACGGCTTGGCGATCAAGCGCTCAGCGCGCTGATACACCACCTCACCCTCGGGCGAGCGGGTGGCGAACCACTCACCACCGTGGAGATCGGTCCACCGTTTCCAGCCTTCCCGGGTGAGCACCTCAGTTTCCTCGTCGTAGCATCCGTGCCGGCTCCGCAGCAGGTAGTTGATCAGGCCTTTCGACCGCTCCGCGTCGCCTTCGACGTCCTCGATCGACTGCTCGCCCTTGGTCGACACCCGCGCGGCGAAGAGCACGTCGGCATCGCGCGCGGCCGAGCGCACCAACTCCACCGTGACGTCGCTGCGGAACTCGACCGGCCGGTCACCGTCGTGTGCCTCGTCTGACTGGCCGTTCACCGCAGGCGTCTGCCCACCCATCACGTTCCTCCCGCTGCATGTCGCTTCACGTGTCGCGTCTCCTGGCCAGACTAGACCCGCCCCCCGACAGTGCCGCCGACTGCGCCTCCGGCGTCCCACACACCGGCCCGCCTGGCCGGATGAGGACCGCCGCGGCGGACCGATCAGTGGCACGATCAGTGCGACCGAGCCCTCCCGTGCACGGTCCGACGCCGATGACCGACCCAGGAGGAACAGTGCCCGAGGGGCCGCGGCTGCGCGACGTTCGCGGCTGGGAGGTCGTCAGCCTCGAGAGTGCCGACCTCGCGGTCGACGTCGTACCCGGCAAGGGCGGCGACATCACCTCCGTCCGTTGGCTGGCCGACGACGTCGAGCTGATGTGGCGGGCGCCGTGGGGGCTCCGGCATCGCGGAGCGCCCTTCGTACCAGGCAACACCGAGGCAACCCTGATGGACGCCTACCCCGGCGGCTGGCAGACCGTGTTTCCGAACGCGGGGGACGCGGTCGAGGAGCACGGTGTCCTCTGGGGGATGCACGGGGAAGCGTGGTTGGCGGCGTACGACTGGGAGCCGACGGGCCCGGCCGCGGTGACACTGCGGACCCGCCTGGTCCGCAGCCCGTTCGAGATCGAACGCCGGATCGGGCTGCACGGCACCGACCTCACCGTCACCGAGACGATACGAAACGCCGGAGGCGTACCCGTCGACGCCGCCTGGGGGCACCACGTGGCGTTCGGGCAGCCGTTCCTCGACGGGAGTTGTCGCCTCGACACACCGGGCGCCACGGTCGTGGTCGACGACGAACGCGACGGGCCGGCGTCCGACCTCGTGGTCGGGTCGCGGTTCGGCTGGTCGGAGGGGCCCAACCGCGCGGGTGGCGTCGTCGACCTGCGCGAGGTGCCGGGACCCGATCCGACGCGACCCGTCGATCGCCTCTACTACCTGGTCGACCTCTCGTCCGGCGAGGTGTCGCTGACCAACCATCGCCTCGGTGTACGGGCCGCGCTGACCTGGGACACGTCGGTGATGCCACACACCTGGATGTGGTACGAGATGCACGCCGGCGCGGGCTTCCCGTGGTACCAGGCGGTGTACGTCCTCGGCATCGAGCCGCACTCGAGCTACCCGGGGCAGGGCCTGCACG
>JBOHED010000744.1:0-4436 GCA_050700915.1 Actinopolymorphaceae bacterium
CCCGTCCCGGCGCCCGGCCGGACCACGAAGGCGTTCAACATCCGCTACCACGGCAAGGCCATCGAGGTCGTCCCCGCTGACGCGGCACCACTGCTCGCGTCGGGACGGGTCGACCGCCGGCTTTTCGACGCCGCCGGCCTCATCGCGGCGGGCTACGCCGACGCGACCGGGCGCCGGATTCCTTTGTCCGTACGCCAGAAGCGCGGCCAGAAGGTATTCGCGTCCGCGCCAGACGGTCTCGCCCGGCCGACACGGGCAGGCGGTGACGGCGGAGCCGCGTCGTACGTCCTCGATCGGAATACCGCGGCCGGCTTCTGGCGCTGGCTCGTCGGGCCGAAGCCGGCCGAGACGGGCCGGCCGCACGCCGTCGGCGGTGCTCTCGCGCATGGGGTGGAGCAGGTGCGACTTGCGGGGCCCGCGTCCGCCGGGACGCGAGGGGACAGCGGACCCGGCGCCAGGACCGAAGCAGCCAGGACCGAAGCAGCCAGCACCGAAGCAGCCGTACCCTCGGCCGCCGGCCACCAGCTCACGTTCAAGCTCATCGACCGCAACGGCAGGCTGATCACCACGCTCGACGAGGCGTTCGGCACGCCACCGGTGGTGCTCAACCTCGACACCGAGGACATCTACCAACTGCGTCCGGTCACGGGCGGGCTCGGTGTCCAGGTGCCGGCCGGCCGCTATTCGTTCGGCGAGATCATCGCGACGTCGCACGGCTTCAAGCCGACGAGCTACACCCACCTGGGCCTCCCGAACTTCGCGGTGAGCGGCAGCCGGACGATCATTCTGGACTCCAGGACCGCGCGGCCGGTCCAGGCCCGCGTCGACGCTCCGGACGCCCGGACGGCACTGACGACGTTCGGCACCATCGAGCAGTTCGCGGGGCGGCCGTGGACCACGCTCGTCAGCCTTCCGGGCACCCAGCGGTTCCCGATCTACGCGCTCCCGACGCCGAAGGTCACCGACCGGGCGTACGACTTCGCCGCCTTCTGGTCGATGGATTCCGCCCGTGGCACCTACGACCTCGTCTTCGGTGAGCCGGGCAGAGTGCCGGACAACCCGAGCTACTCCGTGGGTGACGATCAGCTTGCCCGTGTCGACTCGCGGTTCTCCGCAGGTGGGACCGGGCTCGACGTCAACGGCGTTTGGTACCGCGAAGCCCAGCTACCGCAGGACGTGATGATCGGCGTCGGGTGGTACTACCCGGTCGAACTGCCGAGCCGGCATGTGCATCTCAGCACCACCAGGTTCGGGTCCTCCGCGGCGCCGCTGCGGTGGTCGGCCTCGCTCGACGTCCGGCAGGGACGGTCGCACAACTGGTATACGGAGTTCTGCGAACCCCGGGCGTTCCAGCCCGGCCGGACCTCCGGGCGTACCTGGAATCCCGCGGCGTTCCGGCCGATCGCCGGTGGTGAACGCTGGAAGGGCGGCCAGATGAGCTTCTCGTTCGGGCCGTTCGCCCCCTCGATCACCGAAGGCGCCGTGCAGGTGTCCGACCCCACCGGGATCACCGGCACCGTCACCTTGCGGCGGAAGGGGACCGACCCGGTGACGTCGACGGATCCGTTCCGCCTCGACGCGGACGGCCAGCCAACGGACAACAGCAGGTACACCCTCGAACTCGACGCCAAGCGGAAGGTGCCCTGGTCGACCTACGCCACCCGGGTCCACAGCCGGTGGGAGTTCGCCTCCGCCCCTCCGAACCGGGACTACGCACGCGTTCCGCTGGTCAACGTCCTCGTGACGGGAACGTTCGACGGCTACGGGCGGGCTCCGGCGGGCAAGAAGTTCCGGCTCGACCTGCCGATCGTCGGGGGCTCCGATGCGTACGGCCTGCCCACCCTCACCCTCGACGTGTCCTATGACGATGGCAAGACGTGGCAGAAGGTCAAGGTCACCAGGAACTCCGTCGGCAAGTGGTACGCAACGGTCGCGCACCCGAACCGCCCCGGGGCGTACGTCTCGCTGCGGACCAGCCTCGTCTACGGCGGCGCCGCCGGCAACCGGCTGGACATGACGTCGATCCGGGCGTACGGGCTCGCGCGCGGCTAGGGGCGTCTGATGGCGGGGCCTGCGGTCAACCGCAGCCGCACGCTCCGCCGCAGCATCCGCCGCCTCCGGCCGGACCGGGCGCGGCCCCGCCCGAGCGGCCGCCGAGCGCGACCGTCGACAGGAGCTTCACCGTGTCGTCATGGCCCTGGGGACAGGGTGCGGGCGAGCCCGCCTCGCGCATCGGGCGGGTCTGCTCGAACGTGGCGCCGCAGCTGCGGCAGCGGTACTCGTAGCGGGGCACCAGCCCAGCCTATCCGGAGCGTCCGACGGGACCACCAGCGTCGGACCAGGGTGGGGGAGAATACTCACGTGGCTCGCCGTCGTCCTCGCCGTGGATCAAGGGGGCCGGACCCGTCGCCTCGGCCGCCTCGGGGTGGCCACGAGCGGGTGGAGGAATGGCCGGACGGGGAGTGGGTCGTACGCCAGATCACCGGTGCGACCAGCGCCAAGGCCTACCGCTGCCCGGGCTGCGACCAGCTGATCCCGCCGGCGACCCCACACGTGGTGGCGTGGCCGGTCGACCCCCGCGCGTTCACCGGGCCAGGCCTGGACGAACGCCGCCACTGGCACACCTCGTGCTGGCGCGCCCGCGACCGGCGCCGCCGCCAGTAGGCAGGCGCCAGGGCAGGCGGGCGGTTGACCGGCGGTTGGCTGCGGTCCGGTGAGGTGTCAGAGGTATCTCGTCATAGAAGGCGAGATACCTCTGACAACTCGCGCGGGCGCACGGCGGGCACAATCGGTGGGGTGAGCACAGAACCGATCCGCGCCAGCAGCGTCCTTCCCGCCAAGCGCACCCCCCTCACGCTCGAGACTGCCGACGGGCTGAAGCTGGTCGGTGAGCTGGCCGAGCCGCTGGACCGCCCGGCCGTCGCCACCCTGGTCTGCGTCCACCCCCTCCCGACCCACGGCGGGATGATGGACAGCCACGTGATCCGTAAGGCGTCGTACCGCCTGCCCGCCCTGGCCGGGATCGCGGTCCTCCGCTTCAACACCCGCGGGACGGCGAGCGTCCAGGGCCGCAGCGAGGGGGAGTTCGACAACGGGCGCGGTGAGCGGTTCGACGTGGCGGCGGCGCTGGAGTACGCAGAATTCGCCGAGCTCCCGCGGATCTGGCTGCTGGGCTGGTCGTTCGGGACCGATCTCGTCCTGATGTACGGATGCGATCCGGCAGTGGAGGGCGCGATCCTGCTGTCGCCGTCGCTACGGTTCGCCGGTCCGGAGCATCTCGCCACCTGGGCGGAGTCGGGCAAGCCGGTCGCCGCGCTCGTCCCCGAACTCGACGACTACCTCCGCCCGCCCGAGGCGCGGGAGCGGTTCGCCGCGATCCCGCAGGCCGACGTGGTGGCGATGGACGGGGTCAAGCACCTCTGGGTCGGCGCGGCCGAACGCGCCCTGGACGAGATCGTCACGCGGATCGCCCCGTCGGCCGGGCCTCTGCCGACCCGGTGGGACGGGCCGATGGAGTGGGCCGACACCAGCGCGTACGCCGACAAGACGGTCGCTGCGTACTCCCACATCCCCATGCCGGAACGCGAGACGTAGTCCGGACGCGGAAACGCGGAACCAACGCCAACCGGCGTGCCGAAGCCTTGGAGCCCTTCCTACGTCATAGCGTCGGAGCGACTCCAAGGCCTGCTCGCTGTCGCCACCGGTCACCCGCTCATAGACCGCGCGCCGTCTTCTCCTCGCCATGACTGGTGAGCAGAACCTCCAGCTTGGTCGCTGCCCGGCCGATGCGCGTCCAGGGGCTGCGTCCAGGGCCGGTTCCTGCCCGGCGGTCGGCCGTCGGTGCGGAGAGCTACATGATCGACCGCGGACCTGGCCGGGGTTGGCCAGAACGCCCAACGCTCGCGCGACCCGAAAGTGTCGGAAGTCGTCCCTACACTGAGTAGCGATGAGCGAGAAATTTCCGGCGGCTGCCTCCAAGGTGGCCGCCTCTTCTGAGTCCAGCCGACCTGCGTCAGAGGTCCCCACGCCAACCAGCCCCCTGCGAGTGGGCGTCATCGGTCTCGGCTTCGCCGGTGGCGCCGCCCTCACCGGATACAAGGAACTGCCCGACGTCGATGTCGTCGCCCTCGCCGGTCTCGAGGCCGACCGGCTGGCCGAGCTCGGCAAGGAACACACGGTTCCATACCTCTACGAGCGCTGGCAGGACCTCCTAGACCGGGACGACCTCGACGCCGTGAGCGTCGCGACGCCCACCCATCTGCATGCCCCGATCGCGATCGCGGCGTTGGAGGGTGGCCGGCACGTCCTGAGCGAGAAGCCGCTGGCCCGCTCCGGCGACGAGGCACAACGGATCACCGAGGCGGCGATCAAGGCCGGCCGGGTGCTCAAGGTGGTCTTCAACCACCGTCAGCGCGGAGACGTCGGCGTGCTCAAAC
>JBOHED010000745.1:0-5130 GCA_050700915.1 Actinopolymorphaceae bacterium
GCTGGCGCCTTTAGGCGTGAGCCGGTGCGCCACCGACCTGCGGGCCGACGTACTGCGCGCTACCGAAGGCGAGCATCGGGAAGCCGATGATGCCGAAGAGCCACAGTCCGAAGAAGCCGAACACACCGCTCTTGCCGAACGCCTTCGCCACGTCGAGTGACACGATGATGGAGATGACGATATTGACGATCGGAATGATGTACAGGACCGTCCACCAGCCTGGTCGACCGGCGATCTTGCACATCACGTAGATGTTGTAGATAGGGATGATCGCGGACCAGCCGTACTGTCCCGCCTTGGAGTAGACCTTCCACATCGAGATGAGCATCAGGACCAGGACAGCCAGGTAGATGACCATCACGACCGGACTGATACCGGCGCCCGGATCGGTTCCGTTCACTATTCCTCCTTGTCGACAAACAAGACCGACACCCTAGGGCATGTCGCGAGAACCGCGACTTGGTTATCCACAGCCCGGTCGTACGCAGCTGGCCGCACGCTGTCATTCGTGGACGACGACGCCTGTCTCGTGCGCGCGAATCCAGTCCCAGTCGAGCGTGACGCCCAGGCCCGGTCCGGTCGGGACGGGGACGCAGCCCTCGTCGTCCACCGAGTCCAGGTCGTCTGCGTAGTCGTCGGCGTACACATGGCAATGGTCGCGCTTCGCGTCGAGTCCCGGCGCCACGAGACCGAGTTCGTAATAGTTGGTGTTCCGGATGGACGCCATGCAGTGCCGGTGCGCCGCGCCGGGTGCGTGGATCTCGCAGTCCAGCCCGAATCCCTCGGCCGCGTGGGCGAGCTTCATGACGCCGGTGATGCCGCCGTCGTAGTCGGCGTCGGCGCGTACGAAGTCGGTACCGTCCGCGACGATCTGGTCGACGTGCGGCTCGAGTCCGCGGACGTGTTCACCCAGCAGCAACGGCGTGCGGATCAGCTGCCGGAGCTTGCGATGAGCGAACGACGAGACACCGCCGTCCTTGTACGGATCCTCGTACCAGAAGTAGTTCGCCTCGTCACACGCGCGGCCGACCTTCAGCGCGTCGGCGAACGTTTCGTACTCGCAGGCGGGGTCGATCATCAGGTCCATGCCGTCACCGACCGCCTCGCGGGTGGCAAGTACGGCGGCAGCCTCGCGCGCGATCGGCCCGTTGCCCCAGCCGTGGATCTTGAACGCCGGATAGCCCATGTCGCGGCACCGCACGGCGAACTCGGCGAAGGCTTCGGGGCTGTCCAGACCGCCGTTCTCGTCACCGTGGTAGGTGGACGCGTAGGCGGGCAGCTTCGTCCGGAAGCCGCCGAGGAGCTCGTAGATCGGCGCGTCGTAGGCCTTGCCGGCGATGTCCCAGAGCGCGATGTCGATCGGCCCGATGCCGAACCGGTCCTGCTTGCGCAGGGCGCGTTTCAGGTCGTTCCAGATCAGCTCGCGTGTCAAGGCGTCCTTGCCGATGAGGTACGGAGCGACCATGCCGACTTGTGCGTAGGCGATTCCGCTGCCGCCGGCGTACTCCCCGGTGATGCCGGCGTCGGTCTCGATCGTGAGGACGTGGCCGGTCTGGGGTGCGGTACTCCCGCGTTCATAGACGTTGTTGAAGCCGTTGTAGTCGACGCCGAGGTCCGGCATCGTCCATGCGTACGTCCGGACTGTCACACGCCGGATCCGAAGGTCCCGGGACATCCTGCTCCTTGTCTTTCGTAGGTGCGGCTTGAACCCCGGGCTGCCCGCCCCGATCAGGTCCGGGACTCGGTGTCGAGCTGCAGACCGGGATTGCCCGCCTCGGTGACGAGGGTCGCACGAGTGCTGATCGGCGCTCCCGGAGTGGAGACGTACGGCATCACCAGATGGTCGGACTGGCACCGGTCGGGAGTGACGGTCATGCGTACGTAACCGCGCCGACTGCTCATGAACTTCACATGCGGGTTGGCGGCCAAAACCGTCGTGTCGTGCTCGTCGAGGTCCGCGCCGTCCTGGCCGGACGTGACCGACGTCCCCGTGAACTCGACGGCCACCGTGCGCGAGTCGGGATCGTCGAAGTTCGCCTTCAGGTCCGAGGCCATGTGTCGATGCCGGTCGCCGCTGATCACGACCGCGTTGGCCCCGTTCCCTTCCGTGAACGCCTGGAAGAGCCGGTCACGGGCGGGTTTGTAGCCGTCCCACGCGTCCATGAACAACGGCAGTGGCGCACCGGTGTCGAGGTCGCACTGGGTCATGGGTACCTGGTTGGCGAGGATGTTCCACGTCGTGCCGGAGTTCACGACGCCGTCGTGGAGCCAGTCCTCCTGACCGAATCCCAGCATCGTGCGGGCCGGATCGAGCCGTTCCTCACAGTCGGCCTTCGCGCCGTCGCCGCAGGCCTGGTCGTCGCGGAACATCCGGCCGTCGAGGACATGGAAGGTCGCAAGCTTGCCGTAGGTGAGTTTCCGGTAGAGCGTGATGTCGGCGCCGTTGGGCTTCTGGGGCAGGCGAAGCGGCAGGTTCTCGTAGTAGGCCTGCGCGGCCGCGGCCCTGCGGAGCCGGAACTCCGCCGGATCCTGTCCGACGTCGCGGGAGATGTCGCCGGCCCAGTTGTCGTCCACCTCGTGGTCGTCCCAGGTGTGCACGAACGGCACCGCGGCGTGGGCGGCCTGCAGGTCGGGGTCGGTACGAAACAACGCATGCCGGTTGCGATACTCGGCGAGCGTCAGGGGTTCGTTCCTGATCTCGGTCGGCAGCGCGGTCTTGCGGTGCAGGCCGTCCGCCGGGATCACGTTCTCGTAGATGTAGTCGCCGAGGTGGAAGACGACGTCGAGGTCGTCCTCCGCCAGATGCTTGAACGCGCTGTAGAAGCCGCCCCACCACACCTGGCAGGACGCGACGCCGAAGCGAACCTGCTGCAGGTCGCTGCTGCTGGCGGGCGCGGTGCGGGTCCGGCCGACCGGGCTCTCGAACCCTCCCGTACGAAAGCGGTAGAAGTACTCGCGTCCGGGCTTGAGGCCGTTGACCTCCACGTGGACGCTGTGGCCCAGTTCCGGCACGGCGGGCGCCTGGCCCTCCTTGATGGCCGTCTTGAAGTGTTCGTCGCGGGCCAGCTCCCAGCGGACGTTCACCCGCTGGTCAGCCATGCCGCCACTGCCGTCGAGAGCGAGCGGTTCCGGGGCGAGCCGCGTCCAGAGCACCACCCCGTCGGGCTGCGGATCGCCGGAGGCGACGCCCAGTGTGAACGGGTCATCCTTCGCGGCGAGCGGGGCCGCTTCGGCCTTCGCGTGCGAGAACCCGGCCGCGTACATCCCGAGCCCACCCAGAGTGGCGGCGATCAGCGCCCGCCGTTCAATTCCGGCGCGCCGCCGCCCGATCATCGAACGCAGGAAGACGTCTCGCATCCCCTCGCCCCTGCCGCCCCTGCCGCTCTTCGCCGCCATCTGCTGCCCCCTGACGTTCGCCATCCCGGCCGGGACCAAGGTATTGCTCCGATTGGTCCGCATTGGGAACGATGGAGATTCCCGGCCGTGACCGGTCAGGGACGGGACGTGAGGACAGTGAATACGCGCTGGTCGGCTCGGCGTTCGGGACAGTGCTCGGAAAGTGCCCACTTCTCGGGTCGCGGGTCAGAATTGGGCCGAAACCGCTCACGACGTAGAACGCCGCCCGTCATCCGACGCGCGCGTCCCTCACCGCGTCTCTCCGCTCCCGATACCGTCGAGGCGGTCGAGGTCGGCTTCGATGGCGTCGCGGTGGACGGCGAACCAGTCGCCTCCGGCCCGCAGCTCGTCGCGTAGGACGATGGTGGTCCAGATCAACCGGTAGACCGCGAGTCGGAGCGACAGGTCGGGATCCAGGTCGAGCCCGTATCCCGCGAGGAGCTGCGCCAGCGACTTCGGGTCACTGCGCGAGAAGCGGCCGAGGTCGAAGATCGGATCGCCGGCACCGACGTCGCCCCAGTCGATGATGCCGGTGAAGTCGTCCCCGTCCGCGAACACGTGCCGCGGGTGCAGGTCGCCGTGCAGCAGAACGGCCGGACCGTCGTACGCAACGAAGCCTCCGAAGGACTCGAGGCCCATCCTCAGGCGGCCGGCCAGGGCGGGAGTGAGCACCTCGTGGGTGACCAGTTCGTCCAGGCAGCCGAGGGGTTCGTGCGTGAACTCCGCCCAGGTGGCGTACGGACCGTGAGGCCTCGGCGAGTCGCCGGCCGCATCGTGCAGGAAGCCGTATCCGTCGGCCGGCAGGGAGTGCAGCACCCGGAGCTGGTGTCCCGCTTCGACGAGCGCGCCATGTCCCTCGCCGACGCCGATACCAGACAGCCGGCGCATGAGCAGGAACGGTTCGGGAAGCGTGGCGCGGTCCACTTCGAGCGCGACGATCTCCGGGGCTGATACACCCGCCGCGCGAACCGTTTCGCAGGCCCACGACTCGGCGGCGAGGCTGGTCGCGTCGCCCGCCTTGAGCACGTAGTCGCTGCCGGGCGTCCGGACCATGAAGCCCTGGTTGCCGACGTAACCTGCGAGCGTCGTCACGTCATCGACCGTCGTACGCAGGCATCGCGAGACCGCGCCCGCCACGTCTGCACGGGTCAATGGAATGGGCGCGGCCGTCGGCCCCAGGTCAGTCATCTTGCCCTCATCCAACCGCACAGGTCATCCCACCGCATGGCCCGCGCCCACGGCGCGGAAAGAAGGTGCCTATTCCCACCGGTAGCCGTAAGCCGTTAACGTCGTCGCTCGACGTGTTCGCCGTTCCTACGAGCGGCCCCACGCGGCAGCGGCTCCAGCGAGGTGCTCCACACCGGTGGTCGCCACAAACGGGAGGGACAGTCGTGGGTACGACGACGTTACGCAGCGCTTCGGTCGCAGGCCTTGCGCTCATCACAGTGGCTGCCCTGGTCGCGGCGTGCAGCCCGGCCGGCAGCGGCGGCGGTGGCAGGACCGGCTCGAGCGACGGCGGCAACGCCTCGGGCAAGGACTCCAGTCCGTTCATCGTCGCCCGCACAGCCGACATCGACCTGGTGGACCCCGCCCGGGCCACCGCGTTTCCCACCGTCCAGACCCTCGACCTCGTCTACGACACGCTGCTGGAGACCGACGACGACGGCGAGCTGCGGCCCGGACTCGCGACCAGGTGGACTGTCGACGACGACGGTAGGACGATCACCCTTACCC
>JBOHED010000746.1:0-8730 GCA_050700915.1 Actinopolymorphaceae bacterium
GAGTCGTCCTCCCGGTCGGCGCCGGCAACGGGGATCGCGACGAGGGCGGCGACCGGAGCACCGGAGCCCTGCACGTCCGCCACTTCGAACTCGTCGTCGCGGTGACGGACGATGCCCTCCGCCCCGCCGGCCACCAGCCACCTTCCACTGCGACAGATCGCCGCGACCGAGGTCAGCACCGGCGTGATCCCTGGTCCGCCAGCACCAGCCGCCGCAGAGCCGACGGCGTCGACGCACCTGAGTCCGCCGACACCACCGAGCCAGAGCCGGTCGCCCTCCGCCGCGAGAGCGAGCACGGGCGTGGCCAGATCGACGTCGGGCAGGTGCCGCCAGGGGGTTCGTTCAGCCACGGCCGGACACCACCTCGGCGGAGACGAGCAGTGCGGCCGTCTCACCCGCGGCCTCCAACGCCACCGACAGGACACCGGCGACATCACAGATACCGGCCGAACGCATGTCGAGGAAGGTGTTCGAGAGCACGTCGACGCCATGGCCAGGGCCCAGGTCGAGCGCCTTGCTCAACGCGACCCTGGGCTCGAGCCGGCCGGCGTTGTGCACGATCCGCAGGAATGGTGCTTCGAGGCCGGCACACACCGCGTCGATGCCGAGCTGCTCGTCACCGCTCGCGCAGTCGTTCCGGTGGGCTCGCACGCTCGGGATGCAGTCCAGGAACGCGACACCGCCACCGGGCACGACCCCGTCGCGGAGAGCTGTGTGCAGGAGGCGTACGGCCTTGCGGGCATTGTCTTTGCGGGCTTCCAGGTGCTGGCTGGTCGCCGCGCCGACCCGGAGGGCGGCGACCCGGCCGGAGAGCCGAGCCTGTCGTAGCCACAGGCGTTCACGGGTGCTGCGTTCCTTGGCCTGCGTGGTCTGTTCGAGCTCCCAGGCACGGGTACGCAGCCGAGCCGCCCGCTCGGCGATCGGGTCAGCGTCGCCGTGGCCACCCTGGATCGTGAGGTAGCCCTTCTGGACGACAGCGCGGCGGAGCCTGCCGAACCAGGCCGGCTTGAACGCCTCCGGCGCCCGGCCCAGCTCGCTCGAGAGCACCTCCGCACCGGTGAGCAGAGCGATGTCGCCGAGGTCGTCGGACAGGTGGGTCTTCGACGTCGTGACCACGACGGGCGCGGTCACCAACGTGCCCCGGAGGTCGTTGAATCCGAACATCGCGAGTGCGCCGTCGGACACCTCGCGCGCCACGACGAGCACCGGCGGTCTCGCCGGCAACAGCAGCGCTGCCTCCAGCATCGGGCGTACCTGCTCGACGGTCTTCAGCTCCAGGTCGGCGACCACGACGACCGGATCGACCAGCGTGAGCTCGGTATTCCCGCCGGACAGCAGGTCCGGATCCGCCGGTCGGCCCCTCCAGCGGGCGCCGTCGATGTAGTCGTACGACAGGGTCATCGGTTCGTGTTCTTCGATCTGGACAGCACCATCCACACCGAGAACGTCGAGCACCTCGCCGATGGCCGCGGCCAGCTCGGGATCGCCCGTGACCGCGGCGGCGAGGCCGACGAGACCTGACTCCGACGCGCCGTCGAGGGTCGCCACCGGCGCGGCCTGGTGCTTGAGGGCGTCGCACGCGGCGGCGACGCCGAGCTGGATTCCGCGACGTACCAGAACGGGGTTGGCACCCGCCGCCACCACACGTGTGGCGTGCCCGAGAATCGACCGTGCCAGCACCGTCGCCGTGGCACCGCCGTCGCCGTAGCCTCCACCGACCCGGCGGACCATCTCGCGAACGAGCGCCGCGCCGGCGCTGCGGCGGCGACCCGGAAGGGTGGTGATCCGACGGGCGATGGTGGCCGAGTCGACCAGGCTCTCCGACGACCCGCGGCCCACCTCGCTCAGCACGACCCCCTGGGCCGGTCCAAGCGTGACGGCGAGCAGCTGCGCGAGGGTGTCGAATCCGCCTCGCAGCTCACGCATGGCCTGTTCGGCGTCGTCGCTCCGCCAGGTCTGAGTAGCTCTCATGGGTTCAACCTCATCGGACGAGCCTCATGGGACCAGGGCCTGCTCGCTGTCGGCGTCGAAGAGCCGCATCCCGTCGGGGTGTACGCCGACCCGAACCGGATCGCCCGGGCCCAGATTCCCTTCCTCCCCTGCCCGGAAGACCGCTGCCAGCTGCTTCTTCTCCCGGGTCAGCAACCGAACGACCGTCTCCCCGATGAGCGGCTCGACATCGGTGACCTCGCCTTCGAGAGCGCCGTTCTCCGACCCCAGGACGAACGCCTCCGGGCGGATACCCAGCGTCACCTTGTCCTTGCCGTACCGCGTGAGGGCGGGCCGCCAACTGTCGGGCAGCGGAAGACTGGCGTCGTCGGCCAGCGCGACGTACGAGCCGTCGGAGTCCTGGAGCCGGGCGCTGAGCAGGTTCATCGGCGGGGTGCCGACAAAGCCGGCGACGAAGGTGTTGGCCGGGCGTTCGACCAGCTCGGTCGGAGGGCCGACCTGCTGCACCTTGCCGGCGGCGACGATCGCGACCGCGTCACCCATCGCGAACGCCTCGCTCTGGTCGTGGGTCACGTAGACGCTCGGCTTTCCCTTCTCCCGGTGCAGCGCCATGATGTCCCGGCGCAGCCGGTACCGCAGCTTCGGGTCGAGGTTGGACAACGGCTCGTCGAAGAGGTACGCATCGGCGTCCTTCACCATCGCCCGGCCGAGCGCCACCCGTTGCTGCTCACCACCGGACAGGTCGGTGATCGGTTCCTTCAACAACGGCGTGAGATCGAGCTTCTCCGCGGCCGCTCGGACCCGCTCCTCGATCTCCTTGCGGCTGACGCCACCCCGCGCCTGCAGTCCGTACGCCATGTTGCCGAACACGTCCATGCTCGGGTAGAGGCCGTACTCCTGGAAGACCATGCCGAGGTTGCGGTCCCGCGACGGCAACGACGTCACCGGCCGGTCGTCGATGAGTACCTCACCTGCGTCCGGCTGCTCCAGCCCGCAGATGATCCGCAGCGTGGTGGTCTTCCCGCAGCCGGACGGGCCCAGCAGGACGAGGAACTCCCCATCGGCAACACTGAACGACAGGTCGTCGACCGCGAGATGGTCGCCGAGGCGTCGAACGAGGTTGCGCACTTCAAGACCAGGCACAGCGCTTCCTCCTTCTCTCCTTCTTGTCGGAACTAGCCAGTCTTGTCGGAACTAGCCCGCCGCCACCTGCTCGACGACGTCCTGCATGCCGGCCCATTCACGCCAGATGTCGGTCATGCACTCCCACCTGACACCCTCGTGGTCGATGTGGGAAAGCCGGAAGAAGATGGCGTAACGGATGTGCGGCGACGCGTTTCCGGCGATCCCGTGCCCCAGCTGGTAATGCGCGAAAACCGCGTCGCCGGCCCGGGCGGTCACCTGGTGCGCCTCCGGAAGCTCAACCGGCGGCATGCCGTGGAGCAGGGCGTCGGGTCCGTGCTCGCGGAAATAGCTCTCGTACCGCCGATGCGTACCCGGCCAGACGGTGAAATTGCCTGCGTACGGTCCGGGAATGTCGCTGAGAAAGACACCGATCAACGCGGTGAAATTACGGATCTCCCCCTTCGGGACACCATTGTTCGGGGAGTACATCCCGTCGATGTGCGGATGCGGTTCGCGGGCCGGATCGGTGGACGGGAATCGCAGGGCCACCTGGCCGGCCGTGCGCGCGCTGGGTGCGATCTTTCCTTCGCCGATGGCCGATTCCGCCAGCTCCCACAGCGGCGACTCGGTCAGGAGATCGGTGATGGCCGGAGTGCGTTGGACCTCAGGGGTGTACGACTGTGCCCGAAACGTCGGCAGCCGGTCCGGCGCCATTCCCGCCGAGCCGAGCGAGGCGTTGACTGCCCGCAAGGCGGCGTTGACGGTCTCCTCCGGAACGATGCCAGGAAGCTGTACCAGACCGTTCTCGTACAGCGACTGCTTCTGGCCTTGCGTCAACTGCATGGGGCCCCCTCGGTCGTCCTACTGCCTTGTGCTGTGTGTTCGTGCGGTATCACTTACGCGGCGCGGTGGAGTTTCGTTCGACCAGATGGACGCGCAGCCGGGTCTCCCGCACGCTCATCGTCGGATGGCGGATTCGCTGGGCGAGGTTCCAGACCGCCTGCATGCCCAGATGTTCTTTGTCGACCGCCATCGTGGACAGCCGTGGCACGCTGTGCGCGGCCATGGCGATGTCGTCGTAGCCGATCACCGAGAACTCCTCCGGCACCGCCACTCCCTTCTCGCGCAGCATGTCGATGGCGCCCAACGCGGTGTTGTCGTTGCAACAGAAGACGGCGGTGGGTGGGGTGGGAAGGTCGAGGAGTGCCTGCATCTCGTCGCGGCCGCTCTCGGCGGTGAGCCGGCCCTCGCGGATGAGGGACTTGTCGATGGCGATCCCGGCCTCGGTGAGTGCGTGCCGATATCCCTGGAACCGCGCCTCGATGGACGTCGAGGTCGACGGTCCGGTGATGATCGCCGGCGGCGGGTCCCGGTGCCCGAGGTCGAGCAGATGGGTCGTGGCGAGATAACCGCCCTGGCGATCGTCGGCGCAGACGCAGTCGACGGGCAGCCCGGCCGCCTGGTGGTCGATCATCACGCAGGGCGTTTCCGTCCGCAGGATCGCCGTGATGTAGTCGGCGGCCACATAGCCGGCGAGGAGGAGGCCTTGGGCCTGTCGACGCTCGACGATGAGCGGGATCTGCTGCGGGCTCGTCTCGTCCTGCAGTGTTTCCAGCACCAGCGACAGCCCGAGCTCGCCGACCGCCCCCTGTGCGCCGTACAGGACCGGGCCGTAGAACGGATTGGACGGACCGACGTAGTGCTCCGCCCTTGCCAACAAGCCGAACGTCGTGACGCCGGTACCCACTTCTTTGGCCTGCCGGCGACGGGGGTGGTAACCGATCTCCGACGCCGCCGCGATAACGGCCGCGCGCGCTTCGTCCGACACCGAGGAATTACTGGTGAACACGCCGGAGGCGGTGCCGACGGAAACGCCGGCGCGCTGCGCCACGTCCCGCAGAGTCGACCGCCTTCGAGTGCCCACGCCCCGCACCCCTTCGTTTCAATGAACGTTCAGGGAAGAACGTTTGCTGGACCTTACGCGCAGGAAACGGATTGGTTCCATGGCTGTGTCCCAAGGTGGACAGGTCAGGCGTTCGACACCTCGGCCACCCTCCGGAAACCATGAAGCAGGCGCTGAACGTTCAGCCTGAGGTCACGGTACGGACTCGCTGGGCACCGAGGTGATGAGTCCTTCGAGGCCTGCCGCGTCGAGCAGGTCGACCGGACGGACCGTCAGGCAGTGGCGCACGTAATGGAAGGCGGCGCCGACGCGTTCGAGGGGTAGTCCGGTGAGCTGCGCCCATGCCAGCCGGTAGGCCGCGAGCTGCACCGCTCGGGCGGCCTGCTCGGCGGGATCCGTGGGGGGACGCCCGGTCTTCCAGTCGACCACCTCGATCCCCGACCGTCCGTTAGCCCCTGCTCCGCCCATGCCTACTTCACCAACCGCGGGCGCGAGAGCGTCTCCTTCAGCAGCCGGCGGCTCGAGAGCGAAGACGGCGTCGGCTCGTCCACGGACGACGACTCCAGCCAGAACCAGCTCGAACGGCACCTCGACCTCGATCGGTTGCCGGTCCGCCCACTCCGACGCCAGGAACGCCTCCTGCAGAGCGGCCAACTCCTCGTCCGGCGCCGCGTGCCCGTCGGCGGATCCCGGCAGCTCGTCGACGTCGAGCAGTTGCGGCCTGCCGTACCTCGCCTCCAACCAGGCATGGAACGCAGTGCCCCGCCGAGCGAGCGGGTTGGGCGCGCGCGGCACGGGACGCCGGATCGCCCGGGCAAGCGCGTCCGGATCCTGGCGAAGCTGCACGAGCTGGCTCACGGACAGGCGTTCGGGAAGCTCGACGACGAGTTCGTGGTGCGCCTGTCGGCGAGCGCGCTCCGCCAGCAGCAGGTCGACGTCGCGGGACCACTCGTCTGCCTCGTCGACGGCCGCTCCACTCTCAGCGGTATCCCGGTCGTCGGCGGGATCGCGGTCGTCATCGTGGGTGTCAACAGGATCGTGGGCGGCGGCGGGATCGTGGGCGGCGGCGGGATCGTGGGCGTCGGCGGGATCGTGGGCGTTGGCAGCGGCCATCCTGGAGGCGGCCGTCACCAGGCTGCCGCCGGCCGCGATATCCCGACGCCGCTCGGGAGTGAGCGGGTCATAGGGCCACGCGTGGCGAGGTGGGTCCGCCGTCACGGGATTGCCGGCGGCGACGTCGACCTCCGCACGCCACACGGGTACGGTCCCGGCGCCGGAACGGCACGCCTCTGCGACCTCCCGGAGGTACTCCCCTGGCTCACGCGGCCGCCTGGTCTCGTCCCAGCGGTAGCCCGACCACACCACGAGCTGACGTGCGCGGGTGGTCGCGACATAGGCGAGCCGGCGTTCCTCGAGCCGGGACCACTCACCGCATTCGACCGTGAACCTTTCGAACGCCTCCTTGACCTCGCGCTGGTCGCCCGCCGGCTCCACGTCGAGCACCGGCAGCGCGTCGGCATCGCCCCGCAGCGCGAACGGCAGCGCGCCCAGGTCGCTGAGCCACGCCTTGTCCTTGGCACTGGCGGCAGGGAAGACACCTTCGACCGCACCGGGTACGAAGACGACGTCCCACTCGAGGCCCTTCGCACCATGCACGGTGAGAACCTGGATACGTTCTTCCGCTACCTCCGCCTGGCCCGGTTCCAGCCCACGCTCCTCCGCGTCGGCGGCGTCGAGGTAGGCGAGGAACGCCGGCAGCGTCGCGCCCTCACCACTCTCGGCGAAGGCGACAGCGACATCGAGGAACGCGTCGAGGTCGGCCCGGCTCACCGCGACATCACCGGTGCGGGCAGCAACCTCCACATCGAGGCCGAGAGTACGGACCACGTCGGCCACCAGATCGACCAGCGGTTGGCCGGCGCGGCGGCGAAGGGCGCGGAGCTCCTGGGCGAACGCCCGCAGCCGGCGACAGCCCTCGCCAGAAAGCCGGACCCCGCTCGGCGCCTCCGCGTTGGCCGACTCACCTTCCGGAGGCGGCGCCCCTTCTGCAGGCGGCGCCGCTTCCAAATGCGACGGCCCGTCTGCAGGCGACCCGTCGCCCGCAGTCCGGTCGTACGGCGGAACGTCGGTCGGAGTCTCGTCCTCGGGGAGCAACGCGGCCGGCATCGCGTCGAGGGCGTCGAGTGCATCGACGATGCTCGCGTCGTCGACCTCATCCGCCGCAGGCGCCGCGACAGCATCCGTCGAAGCTCCCGTCGTGCCATCGGGCGCCACCCCATCGCCCGCCACCGCATCGCCGGGCACCTCATCCCGCGCGACCTTGGTGACGCGGGCGGCCAACATCCGCGCCCACAACCCCAGCGCCGCCAGGTCGCGTGGCCCGATCCGCCAGCGGGCGCCGGTGAGCAACCGCATCAGGGCATCGCCCCTCCCGGGGTCGGCGAGCACCCGGAGCGTCGCGACGACATCGGAGACCGCGGGCGTGGTGAGCAGGCCGCCGACACCGACGATCTCGACCGGCAACCCCGCGGTGCGCAACGCGTGGGCGATCCGGTCGATCTGGCTCCGTTTGCGAATGAGCACGGCGACGGTCCGCCCCGGCTTTCCCCGCTCTCGCAGGCGAGCGTCGGCGGTCCAGATCGCCGTCGCCCGATGGGCGATGTCGCGCGCCTCGTCGTCCACTGTGTGGTGCAGTGCTGCCACGACCTTGCCGCGCTTGTTGGCCGGATGAGCCGTCAACTCGCGTACGTCAAGCCCGCCTTGACGCAGGGGTTCGGCCAGCACGTTGGCGACCTGCAGCACCGCCGAGCCGTTCCGGAAGCTGGTGGTGAGCTCGCGGGTGAGGGCGGGCGCACCTTCGGAGGTACGAAAATGCCGGCCGAACGCCGCCAGCGTCGCCGCACTCGCCCCGCGCCACCCGTAGATCGACTGGCAGGGGTCACCGACGGCTGTAATCGGATGCCCGGCCGCCCCACCGAAGAGCCCGCGCAGCATCACCAGTTGGGAATGGCTGGTGTCTTGGTACTCGTCCAGCAGCACGACGCCGTAGCGGGCCCGCTCCTGCTGCCCGACCTCGACGAATCCCTCGGCCAGCTTGGCCGCCAGCGCCGCCTGATCGGCGAAGTCGACCGCCTCTCGCCCGCGTTTCTCGGCCTCGAACGCGGCGACCAGCGGCAACAGTTGCAGTCGGGTCCGTTGCCGGCCGAGGGCCTCGGCGACATCTGCGTACAACGCCTTGCGCGTCCGCGCCACCGACGGCTTGGCGGCCACCGTGGCGTGCAGTCGTTCGGTGAACTCCACGATCTGGTCGGCCGAGACCAGGTGGCCGCTCATCTCGCCGTGCAGTGTCAAGACAGCGTTGACAATCGTCGAGAACGCCTGATCGACGGCGTCCATCGACCCGTCGTAGGACTCCGCGACCCTGGTGGCGTACTGCCAGGCCATCGCCGGCGTCACCAGTCGCGAGCCCGGCTCCCGCCCGAGCCGCAACGCGTGTTCGGCGATGATGCGCTGCGCGTAGGCGTCATAGGTGGACACCGTGACATCGCCCGGCGACCCGTCGACGTCGCCGTCGAGCTCGACATGCCCACGGGCGCGGAGTTGGGAGAGCCGGCGCCGGATCCGCGCGGAAAGTTCGCGGGCGGCCTTACGGGTGAACGTGAGACCCAGAACCTGTTCAGGGAGTACGAAACCGTTGGCGACCAGCCAGACGACTCGGGTCGCCATGGTCTCGGTCTTGCCCGATCCCGCAC
>JBOHED010000747.1:0-7742 GCA_050700915.1 Actinopolymorphaceae bacterium
GCGTAGGTGGCCGCCTCGAGCTCGTCGGTCGGGTAGAGCTCGTCGAGCAGCCCGAGCTGCAGCGCGCGCTCGGCCTGGATCTGCTGGCCGGACATGAGGATCCACTTGGCCCGTGACGGCCCCGCCAGGTCGACCAGCCGCTTGGTGGACTCCAGGCTGTAGACGAGGCCGAGCTTGGCAGGCGTGATGGCCATCGTCGTACGGTCGTCGCCGAAGCGCAGGTCAGCACTGAACGCCAGACCGGCGCCGCCTCCGATGCAGTAGCCGTGGATCATCGCGATCGTCGGCTTGTCGAGCTGTTCGATCGACCGTTCGGCGGCGGCCACCCGGTCGTTGTAGGTGCGGGCCTTCTCGGCGTCCCCACGGACGCGCTCGAACTCGCTGATGTCGGCACCGGAGGCGAACGACCGGACCCCTGCGCCCCGGAGGACCACCACCCTCACCGACTCGTCCGCCGCGAGTGCGCCGAAGAGGTCGGGGAGGGCGGTGTACATGGCGAGGGTGATGGCGTTGTGGCTGTCCGGGCGATTGAGCAGCACGGTGGCGACCGCGCCGTCCCGCTGCAGGCGCAGGTCGGCGTCGGGATCGGTGAAGGGGTCGAGGGTTGCGTTCACGATTCGGTACCTGCCCGGTCGTAGGGGGTGGCTGCGGTCTGGGGGGCGGGCTTGCGGTGCCGCTGCAACTCCGGATGGGCGTCGAACGCGATGCTGTCGGCGAACAACGCCGCGATCTCGTCGTCGGCGAGTCCCGCTTCGGTGAGGATCTCGACAGTGTGCTGCCCGAGCCAGGGCGCGGGAGAACGGACGGAGTAGTCGAACTCGCTGAACTTCGTGGGCGGGCCGATCGTGCTCATCGCACCGATGATCGGATGGTCGAGGTCGACCACCATGCCGCGGGCCCGGATGTGGGGATCGGCCAAAGCCTCGTCGTACCCGAGGACCGGGCCGCCGGGAACACCGGCCCGGTCGAGTGCCTCGATCCATTCCTCCGTACGACGACTGGCGGTGATCTCCTCGATCTCGCCCTCGAGGTCGTCGATGTGGCGCATTCGGTCGGGGAGGGTACGGAAACGAGGGTCGTCCAACCACTCGGGCCGGTCGAGGACGCCGGTGACGAAGCGTTCCCACAGTCGGTCGTTGTTGGCGCCGATCGTCACGTAGCCGTTGGCCGTGCGGTAGGCCTGGTACGGCGTGGAGCGGCGGTGTCGGGTGCCGGTGGGCGCGGGAACTTCGCCCCCGCCGAACCAGGCGCCGGACTCCCACACCGTCCAGGCGAGGCCGGCGTCGACCAGCGAGACGTCGATGTGCTGCCCCTTCCCGGTGCGTTGGCGCAGGAGTACGGCGGCGAGGATGGAGTAGACGGCGGTGGCTCCGGCGGCGAGGTCGTTGACGGCGATGCCGACCTTCGCCGGACGGCCGTCGGGATGGCCGGTCATGCGGAGGAACCCGACCGCGCCCTGCGCCATGATGTCGAAGCCCGGCCGATCGCGATAGGGCCCGTCCTGGCCGTAGCCGCTGATCGAGCAGTAGAGCAGGTCCGGCCGCAGGTCGTTCAGCGTGGCGTAGTCGATGCCCAGCCGGGTCACCACACCGGGACGGAAGTTCTCGATCACCAGGTCGGCGCCGTCGAGGAGGTTGAGGAAGGCGTCCCTGCCGCGGTCGGCCTTGAGGTCGAGGGAGACGCTGCGCTTGCTCCGGTTGGGCATGGCGAACGGATAGCTCTCGCCGTTGACCTTGGGGCTGAGCCGCCGGGAGTCGTCACCGGTGATCGGTTGCTCGATCTTGATCACGTCGGCCCCGAGTTCGGCGAGGACCATCGTGGCGTAAGGGCCGGACAGGAACCGGGTCAGGTCGAGGACCCTGAACCCGTCGAGGGGCAACATGTGAATTCCTCCCGTGTTGCCTGCAGTCGCCTCAGTTGGCCACATATTCGGCGATGCTTACCATGCCCACCCATGTCCACTAGGATGCCGCAAAGTGGGATAACATCCTGTAATTCAGGAACACTAGGCAGGGAGGCAGGGTGACGTCAACGGATTGGCAGGATCCGCACGCATCGGGAGATCCGAGCACGGCGGGCGCCGCGGCCGACACACCCGCGCGTCGTCGGGGTGTGCAGTCCATCGACCGCGCCGTCACGATCCTGCGCTGCTTCGACGCCCGCCACCCCGAGCTGGGCATCAGCGACATCGCCCGGATGACCGGGTTGTCGACCAGCACCACACACCGCCTGCTCGGTGCGTTGCAGGACAACCGGTTGGTACGCCAGACCCGCGACCGGCGCTACGCCCTTGGCTCACTGCTGGTGCAGCTCGCGCGGGGCGGGGCGATGGCGACGAGCGTGCGGGAGGTCGCGCTCCCGGCGATGAACCGGCTCCGGGACGAGATCGACGAGACCATCGGCCTGCACGTACTCCTGCCCACGCACGCCCGCACTGTCATCGACCAGGTGGAGAGCCGGCAACCGTTGCGGCGTACGTACACGGAGTTCGGCGTACCGATCCCGTTGCCGCTCGGTGCACCGGGCAAGGCACTCCTCGCACACCTGCCGCACGCCACGCAGGAGTCGATCCTCGCCCAGCCGATACCGGCCGCCACGCCGACGACGGTCACCGACACGGTGCTGCTGCGCAAGCAGTTGGCCGAGATCCGGTCGCACAACGTCGCTCTTTCCTACTCCGAACGCACGTCGGGCATCAGGACGATCGCCTCCGTGGTCTTCGACGGCGCCGACCTGCCGACCGCCTCGATCAGCGTCTCCGCCCCCGAGGTACGCATGCCCAACGACCGGATGGAACGCCTCGGCCCCGTGGTCGCTGCGACGGCGTGGGCGATCTCGGAGACGCTCGGCGCAACGCGGGACGGTGTGGCCGAGCAGGTTGCCCAGGCGAGCCCGCCGCCCGACTGACTTCCTTTCCTACGATCACAGAGGCTTTCCTACGATCGCAGGGGTGCGTACGGACCAGGGCTCCCGCGGCGGTCAGTCGTCGACGCCGCGGGCCGCGAGCGCGTCACCCATGGCGTCGGCCTTCTTCAGCAGCCGGACGACGAGGGACACCGCGAGCGCGACCGGACTGCGTTCGAGGCCGCGGGCGCGTTGCGCCTCTCTGGTCTCGGTGTAGGTCTGGGCGACCAGCGGGATGCAGCGCACGGTGAGGGCCAGCACGAGGCCCACCCGCATCGGGCTGACGCCGACGCGTTCGAACGGTCGTAGCGCCGCCTCGAAGGCGTCCAGCATCGCCGTGACCCGGGTCGTCAGAGTCACCAGTGCCGCCAGGGCCACCAGGACGAGCAACTGACCGACGACGAGTACCGCCCTGGTGGGGCCGGCACTCATCCACTGGAACGCCAGCAGCGGTACGGCGAACCAGCAGATCGGCCGGACCTGCGCGAAGCCAACCCGCCACGGGATGTGCGAGGCGGCGAGGAGGCAGAGGGTGAGCACGACCGCGAGACCGAGGGCGGACACCGCGGTGATCCGTACGACGACGACCGCCGCGACGGCGAGTGCGGTGAGCTTCGCGCCGGCCGGCATCCGGTGCAGGAGCGATGACCCTGGCTGGTAGAGACCCAGGCCGTGACCTGGGAGGGCCGCGTTCACGCGAGCAGCTTCCGGTAGGCGTCAACAGCGTCGGACGCGGCGCCGTCTGCCACGAGGCGCCCGTCGTCGAGGACCAGGACGCGTTCGAAGCCGTCCAGGAGCTCGAGGTGGTGCGTGACGAGGATGACCTGCTGGGGAAGGCGGCGGAGCAGGTCGGTGACCATCCGGGCGTTGCGCAGGTCGAGCAGCGTGGTGGGCTCGTCGCAGACCAGCGTGGTGGGCTCGGTGACGAGGACGCCGGCGAGGGCCAGCAGCTGCAGCTGGCCACCGGAGAGCAGGTGGGCGGGATGGTCGGCGTAGTCGGCGAGACCGTAGGCGTCGAGCGCGGCATCGACCCGTCGGTCGACCTCCTCGCGCGCCAGCGCGAGCCGGCGCAGACCGAACGCCACGTCCTCGCCGACGGTCGGCATGACCACCTGGGCGTCCGGGTCGGTGAAGACGAACCCGACCCGCCGGCGAACCTCGCGGCCGTCGGTCCGGGTGTCGAAGCCGTCGACCGCGACTCGGCCCTTCGTCGGGACCACCAGGCCGTTGAGCAGCCGAGCGAACGTCGACTTACCGGACCCGTTGGCGCCGACGACGCCGATGCGACGCTCGGTCAGGCGTACGTCGAGATCGGACAGGACCCGGCGGGAGCCGTAGTGGTGGGAGACGCCAGTCAGCTCGATCATCGCCCGCCCCCGGATGCCCGGCGGGTCGCCCGGCGTGTCGGCCCCACCCGCCGCACCACCGCGGCGATACCCATGCCCCCACCCACGGCGACCGCGGCGAGTCCGAGTGGCGGGCCGTCTTCGCGCACCATCCGGGTGAAGAGCCTGACCATGACGACCGCACCCGTCGCGCCCCAGGCGTGGCCGAGCGCCAGTGCGCCGCCGTCGGGGCAGAGCCGGTCGGGGTCGAGATGGAGCGCGTCGGCGCAGGCCAGCACCTGTCCGGCGAAGGCCTCCACGAACTCGATCGCGCCGATGTCGTCGAGCCCGACGTGCTGCCGGCCGAGCACCTGCCGGACGGCGGTGACGAGGCCCAGGCCCGGCCGACCTGGGTCCGTACCTGCGCACGCCCAGTCGACGACCTCCAGGCCCGGCCAGTCGTGTTCCGCTCGCAGGCGTTCAGGGACGACGGCGACCGCCGCCGCGCCGTCGCTGACGCCGCAGGAGTTGCCGGCGGTGACCGTGCCGCCCCTCTCTTCAGGGATGAACGCCGGACGCAGCCGCGCCAGCCGCGTCACCGTGAGACCGGCGCGCGGACGTTCGTCGTGGTCGAGTCCGGCGACCGGGACGAGTTCGTCGGCGAACCGCTTCGACTCCATCGCCGCGACCGCCCGGGCGTGGCTCCGTGCCGCGTAGGCGTCCTGGCGGGCCCGGGAGACGCCGGCCTCCCGGGCCACCAGGTCTGCTGCCTCACCCATGTCCGGGTCGGGATAGGGCGGGGGAGCGAACGGCGCCCGCTCGTACGCCCGTGGCCCGTCGTCGCCGCCGGTCGCTGCCGCCGGCCAGCTCCGGATCGGGGCCGTCGACGCGCTCTCGACTCCACCGGCGAGCACCACCTCTCCCCGGCCCGCGCGGACGAGGCCGGCCGCGAGCGTGATCGCCTCCAACCCGCTGCCGCACTGGCGGTCGACCGTCAGTCCGGGAACGCCCTGACCGAGGCCGGCCGCGAGCACCGACACCCTCGCGACGTTGCCGCCGGGTCCCATGCAGTTACCGAGTGCGACGTCGCTGACCCGCTCGGCCCCGACGCCGAGGTCGTCGACCAGAGCGCGGATGACCGGAGCGGCGAGCTGCTCGACCCGGACCTCGGCGAGGCCGCGCCCACGGGTACCCAAGGGAGTTCGCCTCGCCGCCACGACAACCGGAGCGTCCGGGTCCGTGCGTCGTTCGTGCGGTCCGGTGGCCACGGGGTTGGACGTGTTCACGTAAGTGCCTGGACGCCGAGGCTGCCGTCCGCGAGTCCGGCGATGACCTCGGCACGGGCGACCTTGCCCGAGCCTGCGCGTGGGAGCCGGTCGACTTCGTACCACACCCGGGGTCGATGAGACGGCTGCAGCCGCTGCGTGACCAGCTCCCGCAGTGTCGCGAGGGTGACGCCGTCCTGGCCCGCCGGTTCGACGACCGCGACCACGACCTGGCCGAGCTCGCCGTGTGGCGCACCGACGACGGCGACGTCTGCGACCCCTGGCGCGAGGCGCAGAGCGCCTTCGACGGCCTCGACGGCGATGGTCACTCCGCCGCAGTTGATCGACTGGCTGGAGCGTCCGGTGACGCGGAGTGTGCCATCGGGTTCGAGGCAGCCGTGGTCGCCGACGGTCGCGAACCCGTCGGCAGAGAGGTCGAGCCTGCTGGCGAGGTAGCGGCTCCGCGCCCAGATCACGCCGTCGCGGATCTCCACCGCGACGTCGGGGAACACCCGCATCGCGCCAGGGGGAGCGCCGCGGCGACGGACCGCGACGAAGGACAGTTCAGCCGCGCCGTAGTAGTCGATGACCTCGACTCCGCTCGCACGCACCCTGGCCTCGACGGTGGGATCGAGATGCGCACCCGCGCAGATGGCCAGCCGGAGCCGACTGGTCTCCGGATCGATGCGGCTGGCCAGCGCGGCCAGCATCGCTGGAACGACGTGCGCCGTGGTGCACGTTGCCAAGCTCTCGACCGCGCTGCCGGGCGACCACTGTGGCAACGGGTGGATAGCCGCGCCGACGACGAGGGCGTGCAGCGCGCCGAAGAGGAAGAGCGTCCCCGACATCCGGCCGGGGATCAGCACGGTGTCGGTGGCGTCGACGCCGGTGAGGGCCGAGAACGCGGGGAAGCTGTAGGTCCAGGACTCCTGCGTACGTACGACCGGCCGGGGGATGCCGGTGCTGCCGGAGGTGAAGACGACCATGCAGCCCGGGCCCCCGTGGCGTTCGGCGACCTTGACCGCGGCGTCGAGGGCCGGCCCACGCACGGAGTCGGGCCAGGAGGTGTCGGCGACGATGATGCTGGCGCCCACGCGCTCGGCGGCCATCAGGTCGACCAGGAGGCGGACCGGGTGGTCGTCGTAGCTGGTGACGGCGTGTCCGGGACCCACGCCCTCCGCGGTGAGCACGTCGGCGCGCTGGCGTGCCTGGTCGGCGAGCTCACCGAAGCTCAGTGGACCGCACGGACCGACGACGGCAGGCCGCGCGGGATCGGTGGCCGCGCGGCGGGCCACGTCACGGGAGATGGCCATCGTTTCGCACCGTACCTCCTGCCGTCTCCTCGCTCGTGGATGTCCGCGACCCGAGTGTGGGATAGCCGGCGTGCACGCCCTTGGCGACCACGGTGGCGACGGCGGCCTTGATGAGGTCACCGGGCAGGAACACCGCCGCGGCGACGATCGTCGCCACCAGCTCCGAGGTCCCGGTGCGGGCTGCCTGCACGGGGATACCGATCGCGTAGACCACGGCGATGCCGCCCACGACGTTGGCGACGAAGCCGAGGGGCAGCGAGTACCGCGGCATCGTCTTCTCGGTCAGCCAACCGGTGACCCACGCACCCAGCGGGAACGCGAGGAAGTACCCGGCCGACGGCCCTGCGAGGACGCCGATTCCGCCGCGCCCACCCGCGAGCAGCGGCAGGCCGGCGAGAACGAGAACGGCGAACGTCGCGACCGCGAGGAATCCGCGCCGGGCGCCGAGGATCGAGCCGGCGAGCATGACGCCGAGGGTCTGTGCCGTGACGGGAACGGCGTTGCCGAAGAGGTTGAACGAACCCGGGAGACCCAGTGCGGCGATGAGTGCCGCGAAGAGGGCGATCACGGCAAGGTCGCGGGTCGGCAGTCGACGAACAGAGGGCACAGGCGGCTCCTTCGATGAGGTCGCGTCCATCCGAGCGTAGGCGGGTCGACAGGCAATCCCCGCTCCCGCGCCCGCCAACCTCCGGGCGGTGGCTCTTGGAGCGATCCGACAACCCAGCCGTCGACCCGTTCGGTAAGTGACCACGCTGAGCTGGCCCGCCGTAGCCGGGACAGGTGTCGACACCCGCTCCGGGTTCCGAACGCGTGGGCAGCGTGGTCATCTACCGCCTCGGCCAGCACGCCAGGGGGTCTCGCGAAACCCGGAGGCGGGCCCGGCGACCGATTCCCTACACTTGGGTCATGCTCAGCCGCTGTGTTTGATCGGGCAC
>JBOHED010000748.1:0-2917 GCA_050700915.1 Actinopolymorphaceae bacterium
CCCCGCAACCTGAAGGCCCCGCAACATGGAGACCCCGCAACCTGGAGGCAGTGTCGGGACTGACAGTAGAGCGAGGGGGTAATACCCGGTGGACTCCCGATATGGGTGCAGGTAGGGCGGTTTCGCCGGCTGACCTTCGCCGCCTGCTGTCATCGGCCGGTGGCGTAGCGTACGCCGGAA
Source organism: Actinopolymorphaceae bacterium (assembly GCA_050700915.1). GTDB lineage: Bacteria > Actinomycetota > Actinomycetes > Propionibacteriales > Actinopolymorphaceae > Thermasporomyces. Next base: position 181 of record JBOHED010000748.1, read on the forward strand.
TCACGGCCAGGCCTCGGTTCGTTGAGCCTCCAGAGGATCCGGAGGCCTCCGGCTCGACCAAAACGTCGTAACCATTGAGCTCGGCCTCCGACCAGTTGGGTAGGGGCACCAAGGAGGTACGCGTGGGCAAGGCTCGAGCTGCTCGCCGGCTGGCCGCCGCGGCGGCGGTCGGCGGAGGCGGGGCGGGCCTGCTCGGTGGCACGCTCGTCGCCGTTCTCGTGGCCGAGGCACTCCTCGCGAAGCGGGCGATCGGGGCACCGGTCGGCAATCCTCCCTTCGCGGACGGGCGCTACGGCGAGGGCAGCGGGCGGCCGATCTCCCTCGCCGTGCTGGGCGACTCGACCGCCTGCGGGTTCGGCGTCGACACCGCCGACGAGACGCCCGGTGGTCTGCTCGCGACCGGTCTGGCCGCTTTGTCCGGACGTCCGGTCGACCTGCGCGTCGTCGCCGTGTCCGGTGCCGAGACCGACGACCTCGACCGCCAGGTCGGCCTGGCACTCGCCGCCCGGCCGGACGCCGCCCTCGTGATCATCGGCGCCAACGACGTCACCCACCGCACCCTCCCGTCGGAGTCGGTACGCCTGCTCGTCCAGGGCGTACGCCGGCTTCGGGACGCCGGCTGCGAGGTCGTCGTCGGCACCTGCCCCGACCTCGGTACGGTCGAGCCGCTCGCCTTCCCGCTCCGCCAACTCGCCCGCCGGTGGAGCCAGCGGCTGGCGGCGGCGCAGACCATCGCCAGCGTGGAGGCGGGGGCCCGCACGGTGTCGCTCGGGTCACTGCTCGGGCCGGAGTTCGCCGCGGCCCCACGGGAGCTGTTCGGGCCGGACCGCTTCCACCCCTCGGCCACCGGCTACGCCAGCGCCGCCGTCGCACTCCTTCCGTCGCTCGCCGCCGCACTCGGCCACTGGCCGGACGAGGAGGGGGACGTCTCGCTCGGCGACGGCCAGATCCTGCCGATCTCCTTCGCGGCGATCCGGGCGGCGCGCGATCCCGGTACCGAGGTCGCGGCGGCCGATGTCGGCGGAACCGAGTCGGGACCGCGCGGCAGGTGGGCACTCCTGCGGCAACGCCGGCAACCTGAGACGCCGGTCGACAGCATCTTCACCGAACGCGAGACCGCCTGAGCCACGCGTCCAGGAATGTCCAGGGCCTTGCCGGACTTGCCAGTCTTCGAGGACTTGCTGCGGGAACCCACGACTTCCCACCCGACACACGCTGGTCCCTGACACCGAGCACGAGGAGGCCCACGATGAGCACGTACGACGGACCGGCCGGCACTCCCACCGACAGCCCGACCGACTGGGTCGCCGCGCACACGAAGGAATACCTCGACTCAGGTGGCGAGAAGGGCCACATCTGGTACAAGAACGCGCCGACGCTCCTGCTCACCGTGACCGGGCGGCGGAGCGGCCAGGCTCGGCGTACTCCGCTGATCTACGGCCGCGACGGTGCCAACTACCTCGTCGTCGCCTCCAAGGGCGGGTCGGACACCCCGCCGGAGTGGTATCTCAACCTGCGTGCCCACCCGGACGTCGAACTGCAGGTGGGGAGCGAGCAACTCGAGGCGCGAGCGCGCGACGCGACGGCTGAGGAGAAGCCGCGCCTGTGGGCGACGATGGCCGCGATCTGGCCCGACTACGACGAGTACCAGACGAAGACCGAACGCCAGATCCCCGTCATCGTCCTCGAACCTCGGTGAGGTCCTGGTGACCACCGACGCCGCCGGTTACCCCGCGCGCTTCGCCGGTGTCTCCGTGGCCGGCCGAGGAGTCATCCCGGTGGTGCCGGACATCGCGACGTTCAGGCTCGCTGTCACCGCCACGGCCGACACGGCGGGCGACGCGATGAGTCAGGCCAGTACGGCGATGGAGGCCATGGTGGCAGCGGCGGCATCCGCCGGGGTGGCTCCCGCGGACCGGCAGACCGACGGCATGCACCTGCGGCCGTGGCAAGGGCGCAAGGGTGCTCCGCCGCGGCACCGGGCGACTCAGCAGCTCAGCCTGCGGGTACGCGACGTCGGCGCCGCGGGCGAGGTTCTCGTGCAGGTCCTTGCCGCCGGCGGCGACCGGGCTGAGGTCGAGTCGTCCTGGCTGGGGCTCAGCGAGGAGCAGGCGCCGACCGACCAGGCGCGCGACCTGGCAATGGCCGACGTCCGGCACCGCGCCGAGCAACTGGGCCGGCTGGCAGGTCGCCCCCTGGGTGCGGTTCTCGCCGTCCACGAGGACATCGGAACGACCACCGCGGGTCCACACCGGAAGGGCGGCTACCTGGGCGGCGGAACCGTGGCGTTGGCGGCGTCCTCCTCGCCGCCGGTGGAGGCGGGGGAGGTCGAGGTCACGGTCGTCCTCTCCGTGGAGTTCGCCTGGGGCGACTGACAGGTCCTCCACCGAACGCCCGTTTCGGGTTTGACCGGACGCGCAGGTGACGACCAGAATGGGTTTCATGTGACGCGCTGACCGGCTCTTCCGACCGGTCCCACTCGTGCCCGTCGTCCTCCCGGCGCATTTCGGCTTTGAGCCGCGCCTGTGTCGACGTGGGCGGGTCATGTGCCGTTCGCATGGGCTTCCCGTTGACCTTCGCCCGTTCGTCCTCGTTACGGAGGCCCCACCTATGCGTGCGTTCACGTGCCGCCGGCTCCATCTCGGACCCGGTACGCCGCCCTGCGGAAGTTCCTTGCCGATTCCCGCGAGCCTTCGTACCGGCTGAAACAACTCCTCCGCGCCGTCTACCGGCGCGG
>JBOHED010000749.1:0-5584 GCA_050700915.1 Actinopolymorphaceae bacterium
CCGACATGCCGTCCGGGCTGGACACCGTGGTGGGTCCGCGGGGTGTCCGCCTCTCTGGCGGGCAGGTACAGCGGGCGACGGCGGCACGGGCACTGGTCCGGTCGCCGGACCTGATGGTGGTCGATGACCTGTCGTCGGCCTTGGACGTGGAGACCGAGCAGCTGTTGTGGGACCGGATCGCCGACGCGGCAAAGAACGGGCAGGGTCCGTCCACGCTCCTGGTGGTGTCCCACCGTCGGGCGGCGCTCGAGCGGGCCGACCAGGTGGTGGTGCTCGACCGCGGCGAGGTGGTCGGGTCGGGTGAGCTCGACGAGCTGCTGCGTACCTGCCCGGAGATGCGGCGCCTCTGGAGCGAGGAACTCGTCGTCGAGGCCGAGGAACAGCCGACGTCCGGAGCGGCTGCCCGCACCTGATCGTCGAGCTGGCCAGGCGTTGGATGAGGGGCGCCGTGCGCCAAGCTCGCGTTGGATGAGGGGCGCCCTGCGCCAATGGGTTCGTGGCGCCGCTCCTCCATCCGCACGCTACCGGAGCATCTGCACGTGACGGCTTGCGTGCTGGGCGGGCTAGCTAGCCGTAGTCGCCGCGCATCAGGCCGTGCAGGATCTGGCGGACCACGGAGCCGAACTCCGGGTTGTCGTGTTCGTAGGTCCAGACCAGGTGCCACACGGTCGTCAGGGCGTACGACCCGATCAGCAGCGCGTGATCGGTGTCGTCCGGCCACCGGCCGTAGCCGTCGAGAAAGGCCTCCCTCAAGTCGGGCCGGGTCGGCCACACGCCGAAAAACAGCCGGCCGAGGTCATTGACCCAGACCTCCGGTTGCGCCCACTCGAAGTCGATGAGATGGACACGGCTCCCGTCGAAGAGCCAGTTGTGCGGACTGTAGTCGAAGTGACAGGACACCCGTGGCGGCGCCGGAATTCCTTCCAGGGAACGAAGAGCGGACCGTACGAAGTCCACCTCGCGCCGGTCGAGGAGTCCATCCACGCGGGCGACCCATGCGTCGAGTTCGGCAATCTTGTGCGCCACCAGCTCTGTCCACGGCGGGAACGTCTCAATCTGGTGGAAGCGCCGGAGCAGTCGCCCCGCCTGATGGTGGACCTCGACGTCGTCACCGGCGAACGCGGCACCCGGAACGGCGGAGATCACCAGGGCGGGGAGATCGTCGGTCGCGGCCCGCAGCGTCGGCGCCCGGTCGCCCAGGTGCGGGACCCAGCGTCGGTAGGCCGAGACCTCGCGGGCATGGACCTCATGGTGCGGGTTCTGCTTGGCGTACCACGCCGTGCCCTTGCGGTCGCGCAGGCGCAGAACCTGGGCACCGCCGTGCTCCCCACTGCAGTCCGTCTCGACCGTGCAGGGCCCGAGAACCTGTCGGGCAAAGTTTTCCAGCTGCGCGCGCACAGAAGGGTCCTTTCGAGTGCCACCTGGATTCGTCGCCCGAGCGGGCGGAAGGGCGGCACTAGGCGCATGGGAAAGGAGCGGTTCGAGCACGTGCGTCCGCACAGGATCAGCGGGGAGAAGCACGGCGATCACGAACGTGAGCGCTGGCGCGGGTGTGCCGCACCACCATGATGGCACACCCGCGTCGGAGCCTCGAAACGTAGGCTCGGGACAGGCAGGCTCAGCAGCCGCCGCAGTTGTCGTAGCTGATGTCCCAGTGGTTGCGGCCTGCCCGTGGCGGTGCTCTCTACGTCTGGATCGTTCGTCTTTGGTAGAAGAGATAGATGAGCGCGACGCTCAGACCGCACGACCCGATGACATAGCCGGCCGGGGCGAAGCTGTTCCCCGTGGCCGCGATCGACCAGGTGGCGATGAACGACGCGAAGCCGCCGAAGATCGCCACGGCGAAGCTGTAGGAGATCGAGACGCTCGTCGAGCGCACCTCGGCCGGGCACACCTCGGCCATCGCGGCGGGAGCCACGCCGGTGAACACCGCGAGGACCGCGCCAAGTACGACCTGCAGCGCCAGCAGCGACCACAGCCCCGGCGCCGCCGACAGCGCCGCCAAGGACGGATAGGTCGACACCATGATGCAGGCCGCGGCGGCGAGCAGGAGTCGCCGGCGGCCGAGCCGGTCCGAGACTGCACCGAACACTGGCGCGAGGACGAGCAGAACGACGACGCTCGCGCTGTTGGCGAGGAACGCGCCGCTCGCCGACGTGCCCAGCTCGCGGATCGCGTAGGTCGGCATGTAGACGACGAAGAAGTACATGCAGACGGTCCACGTGATCGTGATGCCGAAGCCGGCGAGGACGCCGCGCCAGTGCCTCATCGTCAGGCGCAGCGGCGAACCGCTTCGCTCCCGAACGGCCGCCCGGAACTCTTCGGGTTCCTCGGTCCTGGAACGGATGTAGAACCCCACCGGACCGATCAGGACCCCGAGCAGGAAGGGAATTCGCCAGCCCCAGCTGTCGAGGGCTTCTGCGGACAGCAGCCCGGTCAGGCAGGCCGCCAACAGGAGCCGACCAGGAGTGCGCAGGCCTGACCCGCCTGCTGCCAACTGCCGAAGAACCCACGACGTCCTGGCGGGGCGTGCTCGACCAGGAAGGCCGTCGCCGCACCGAATTCACCGCCTGCGGAGAATCCCTGCACCAGACGGGCGAAGACGATGATCAGCGGCGCGGCGACGCCCACCATGGCGTGGGTGGGTGCGAGACCGATCATGGCCGTGCCCACCGCCATGGCGACGATCGTCACCGACAGCGCGAACCTGCGCCCTCTGCGGTCGGCCAGCGTGCCGAGTACGACCGCGCCGAGTGGTCGCATCGCGAAGCCCACCCCGAACGTGGCGACCGCCAGGAGTAGCGACGCCGTCTCATCCGTACCCGGGAAGAAGAGTCGGGAGATGATGACGGCGAAGAAGCCGTAGACCGCGATGTCGTAGGCCTCGAACATGTTTCCGATCGTCGCCGCAATGACCGAACGCACCGAGCCTGGTCCCGCCGCTGTTTCCGTACGCACGCCGCGCGAGTCGGTCCCCACACCTTCTGTCGTCATCGGCTCACTCACCTTTCCGGTCGCCGAGTTCTGCCCAATGCGTCACCTGGCTGAGGAGCCGTGAAGCTGCCTCGAACTGGTCGACCTCGAGCCACTCATCCGGCTGGTGTGCCTGCTCGATGGAGCCGGGTCCACAGACCACGGTCGGAATGCCGGCGGCCTGGAAGTAACCGGCTTCGGTGCCGAACGGCATGCGTTCCGTCGGCAGTTCACCACCGAGGCGGTGCACGATCTCGACAGCCGTCTTGGTGGCCTCGGGACGCAGCGGCGGGACCGTCATGATCTCCTCCGTCTCCGGCACGATTCCCGGCCGGGCACGACGTTCGGTGAGTTCTTTCGCGGTCTGTCGGAGCGGGCCGATGTCCGCGCCCACGGTCGGCCTGATCTCCCAGCGCACCTCACAGCGGGCGGGTACGACGTTGATCACGCTCCCGCCGTTGATCGTTCCGACGCTGACGGTGGTGGGTTCGGGCCCCGTACCCGCGAAGGAAGGGGCGGCGTCATCGAGGGAGACCACGAACTCTGCCGCGGCGGCGATGGCATTGACGCCGCTGCGTGGATCGCTGGAATGTGCCGCCCTGCCGTGGAGCACAGTACGGAATGCCAGGTAGCCACGATGCTCGTCCGAGATCCGCATCCGCGTCGGCTCGCCGACCAGAGCGACGGCGGGAAGGGCGTGGTGGGCAACCAGGTCGGCGATGAGGCGCGGCACGCCCTGACACCCCGTCTCCTCGTCATAGGTGAGGGCGAGATGGATCGGTCGCACCAGGCGGGCGCCTTTCCAGCGCGGTGCTTCGGCGAGACACGCGGCGATGAAGCCCTTCATGTCGGTGGTGCCGCGACCGTGCAGCCGCCCGTCCCGGACGGTGAGGGTGAACGGATCCGTCGACCAGTTCTGCCCATCGACAGGAACGACATCGGTATGGCCGGACAGCAGGATCCCGCCCGCCACGTCGGGTGGGTCGAAGCTCGCCAGCACGTTCGCCTTCGTACCGGAGTCGTCGTAGGTCAACCGAATCCGGGCACCCGCCGACTCGAGGAACTCGGTGGCCCAGGCGACAAGATCACGGTTGGAGTTCCTGGACGTGGTGTCGAAGCCGACAAGCGTCTGGAGGATGTCGATGGCCTGCATAGGTCGCACTCCAGCTTTGTGGGGGACGGGAGTGGTTCAGATCCAGAGGTGGGCGACGGAGGCGACGAGGAGAAGCGCCAGGGCGATGCTGATGAGGCGATGTGTCCGGTCGCGTGTCACGAACCGGTTGATGACCGTCCCGCCCGCCGCCCACGCCGCCGCCGTCGGGAGCACGACGAGCATCATGGTCGCGACGACGATGGCGCTGCCGAGGACGACCGGAAGATCGTCCGGCCGGAAGGCGCTCACCGCCGCCAGGACGAAGATCCAGGCCTTGGGGTTCGCACACTGGAACACGGTCGCCTGTCCGAAGCCAAGCGGGCGCGCGATCTCGGCGCGCTGGATCGCGCTGCTCGCCGCGATCTGGTACGCGAGATAGAGAAGATAGAGGGATCCGCCGATCTTGAGGGCCAGCTGGACCTCAGGCACCGTGGCGACGAACGCACCGAGACCAGCGGCGACCGCGATCGCCATGGCACCGATCCCGACCGACGTACCGACGATGTGGCGGAGGGTGCGGCCGAACCCGAACTGGACTCCCGACGCCCACAGGAGGACGTTGTTCGGCCCAGGGCTGCCCGAGCTGACGGCAGAGAAGACGACGAGAGACACCATCTCGCTCATTCGGTGCCGCTCCGCCACACACGCGTTTTCCTTCGCATGGAGGAGAACGTAGAACGGACGCGTCCGCCGGGTCTTGTACGATCCTTGCATGGTGGTTGGCGCGGAAGCGACTGACCAGGTCCGGGCCTGGAAACCCTCGGTGCCCGGAGTCAGCGAGGTCTTCCACGCGCGCTTTGCCCGGTATGCCTATCCCGCTCACGCCCACAGCACTTGGACGCTCTTCCTCGTCGACGACGGCGCGATCCGCTACGACCTCGACCGGCATCCGCACGGTTCGGACCCGTCCACGGTGGGCGTGCTGCCGCCGCATGTCGTGCACGACGGCAGACCCGCCACCAGCCGAGGCTTCCGCAAGCGGGTGCTGTATCTGTCCGACAGTCTGTTCGGTGAGCGCCTCATCGGCCCGGCTGTGGACCAACCCGGCATCGCCGATCCGTTGCTGCGTAGGCGGATCTCCACCGTGCACGAGGTCCTCGACCGCACCGACTCGGCGCTCGAAGCCGAGAGCAGGCTCGCGTTCATCGTCGAACGGCTCCGCCTCCACCTACGAGACCGCACCGACGACCGCGAGTGGAGCCAGGCCGGCAGCACCCTCGCGGAACAGCTCCGCGCACTGCTCGACACTCACCTGCTGGAGACCGTGACGCTCGCCTCCGCGAGCGAGCAGCTCGCCGCCAGCCCGGCCCACCTCGTGCGTAGCTTCACCCGGACCTTCGGGGTGGCACCGCATGCGTACCAGCTCGGCCGGCGGATCGAGGTCGCCCGCCAGTGGTTGCTCGACGGTCGGCCGGTCACCGAGGTGGCGGTTGCCGCCGGGTTCCACGACCAGTCCCA
>JBOHED010000750.1:0-7957 GCA_050700915.1 Actinopolymorphaceae bacterium
TCAGCTCCCGGGCCTGGGAACATCCTGCGGACAGGGGCGCCCTGGTAGCGGTCCGGCAGCTGAAGGGCTTCGACCTCGTCCTGCGCAAGCTGTCCGGCCTGATCAACGAACGCGCGCTGCGGCTGATCTTCCTGGGCTCCGCGGTCCGGGCAGGTGACCGACAGTTTCCGAAGATGCATCGCGTCTTCGCCGAGGCCGCGGCAACGCTGGACGTACGCGAGTTGCCCGAGCTGTACGTCATGACCGGCCCGATGCCCAACGCGATGTGCATCGGCATCGACAAGCCGTTCATCGTCGTCAACAGTGCCCTGGTGGACCTCCTCGACGAGGAGGAGTTGCGGTTCGTCCTCGGCCACGAGCTGGGACATGCGCAGAGCGGCCACGCGCTCTACCAGTCGGTCCTCATCTTCCTCATCCGACTGAGTGGCGCGATCGCCTGGATGCCGCTAGGTGCCCTCGGCCTTCGCGCGATCATCGCGGCCCTGATGGAGTGGTCGCGCAAGGCGGAGCTGTCCGGTGACCGCGCCGGCCTGCTGGCCTGCCAGGATCCCGCCGTCGGTCTGCGTACGCACATGAAACTTGCGTCCGGCGGTCACCTCGAGGACGTCGACGCGACGGCGTTCCTGGCGCAGGCGGCCGAATACGACGCGGCGGGGGACCTGCGCGACAGCGTTCTCAAGCTGCTGTTGCTCGAGGCGCGTAGTCACCCGTTCCTCGCTGTTCGGGCGGCCGAACTGAAGCACTGGGTCGACAATGGCGACTACTCCAGGGTCCTCGCCGGCGACTACCCGCGCCGGGACACCGACGGCGACGCGCGCATGAGCGACGAGGCGCGGCGGGCGGCGGATTCGTACAAGGAGACGTTTGCACGTTCACAGGACCCGCTGATGAAGATCCTCAACGACATCCCCGGCGCCGTGGATGGCGTACGCGACAAGGTGTCGGGATGGTTCGGCGGCCGGTCCACCCCTTCCGGTTCGTCCAGTTCGTCCAGTCGGGACTGACCTGGTGTGAGTGACGTGCGGCCCTGGTTGGCCGAACAGCTCGACCTCGCGGCCCACCCGGAGGGCGGGTGGTTCCGGCAGACCTGGACGACCGACGCGTCGTTCACCCCGGCCGGCTATCCCGGGCCAAGGGCGGCGGCGAGTGCGATCTATTTCGCCCTGCACCCAGGTGAGGTGTCGCGCTGGCATGTCGTGCGTTCCGACGAGCTCTGGTTGTGGCACCGCGGTGGTCCGTTGCGCCTCCTGTTGGGTGGCCCGGGCGACGAACCGTCGGGCGACACGACCGAGGTGTTGCTCGGACCGGACCTCGCCGCTGGGCAAAGGCCGCAGGGTCTCGTGCCGGGTGCTGTCTGGCAGGCAGCGGAACCGGCCGGATCCGAGCCGGTCCTGGTGAGCTGTGTGGTCGCGCCGGCGTTCGACTTCGCCGACTTCCGGATGCTGTGACGCCCGGATGCTGTGTCGCCTGTGACGGTCGTCCGTGCTGACCCTTCGCGTCAGGCCGGCCTGGCGAGATCGGGTACGACGGCGGCCCGGGGTAGTGCGGCGAGGGCGCGGCCAGAAACGAAGAGCTTCGACCGCCGCAGCCCGCTGCCCACGACCGCGACATCGGTGTGCGCTACCCGCTCGTCCACGAGGATGGGCCAGTGGTTCGGAAGGCCGAACGCCGTGATGCCGCCGTAATCCATGCCGGTCTCGGCGACAGCGTCGTCCATCGGCGCGAACGACGCCTTCCGCGCGTCGAGTCGCCGGCGGATGACACCGTTGACGTCGGCGCGGGTGGTGGCCAGGACCAGGGCTGCGGCGTAACGAGTGTCGCCGCCCCGACGTCCGGCGATGATCACGCAGTTGGCGGAGGCTTCGAGGGGAATGTCGTAGGCCGCGCAGAACGCCGCGGTGTCGGCCAACGCCGGATCGATCTCGGCGACCCGTACTTCCTCGACCCGTACGTCCCCGGGCGGGACCGCGGGGACCGACCAGGCTCGGAGGGCACCCAGGACGGGCGCGGCGAGAAGGTCGGGGCGGGCGAGGGCGGGGCCGGCGATCAGCTTGCCGATCTCCAGGGTGTCACTCATGCTGTTCCCCTTTCGCATGACCGCTGCGGTGCCTCACTCCGGCAGACCTCGTCCCTCGGCGTACCTCCGCGGGGGGCTCCTCGCACTCATGCGGACCATTGTGGTCGTCGGTGCGGAGTGTGGTCGATCCGCGGTCCCGTTGCAGGACCGTTCCGATTGCACGAGGATTATATAAGCTAGGGCTGATAGAGTGGCAGATGTGCACGCGTTCGATGTCCTCGGTGACCCGGTCCGCCGGCGGATCCTGGACCTGCTCGCCGACGGCGAGCAGGCCGCCGGCGAGGTCGGTGCCGTCGTCCAGGAGGAGTTCGGCATCTCCCAGCCTGCGGTGTCGCAGCACCTGCGGGTGCTCCGCGACAACGGGTTCACCCAGGTGCGCGCAGTTGGGGCCCGGCGCCTGTACTCCGTCGATCCGGCGCCACTGCGGGAGATCGACACCTGGCTCGAACGGTACCGTCGGTTCTGGACCCAGCGCCTCGACGCCCTCGGCACCGAACTCGCGCGGGGGCGGCGTGAACGCCGCCGGACCACCGGGTGAGCGGTTGACCGTTCCCCGCGGCCGCCTCCCGCCCGTCGTGCGTGTCGATGCTCTCGACGACCCGCGGTTGCGCGACTACACCAATCTGCGCGACGTCAATCTGCGCAAGAGCCTCGAGGCGGCGGAGGGACTGTTCATCGCCGAGGGGGAGAAGGTGATCCGGCGAGCCGTCGAGGCCGGCTATCCGGTGCGTTCGTTCCTGATGAGCGAACGCTGGTTGAATGGCCTGCGTGACATCGTGCCTCCGGGTGTGCCCTGCTATGTCGTGCCGCCGGAGGACCTGGCGCGGGTGACCGGGTTCCAGGTCCACCGGGGCGCGCTGGCGTCGATGGAACGGCTACCGCTTCCGCCGGTGGAGGACGTCGTCGCCGGCGCCAGCCGGATCCTGGTGCTCGAGGACATCGTCGACCACACCAATGTCGGCGCGATCTTCCGTGGCGCTGCTGCGTTCGGTGTCGAGGCGATCGTCCTTGCGCCCCGCTGCGCCGATCCGCTCTACCGACGCTCGGTCAAGGTGTCGATGGGCGCGGTGTTCGCGGTGCCGTACGCCCGGATGAGCAGGTGGTACGACGGGCTCGGCACGCTGCGGGGACTCGGTTTCGAGGTCATCGCGCTCACGCCGGCATCCGACGCGGAGCCGCTCGCCCGGGTGGCCGCGCGGTCCCGCCGTACCGCCCTCGTACTCGGTACGGAAGGCGACGGCCTGTCCGCGCGGTGGGAGGGACAGGCCGACGTCCGGGCGCGGATCCCGATCAGCCCGGCAGTCGACTCGCTGAATGTCGCGGCGGCGGCAGCGGTCGCCTGCTACGTCCTCACCGACCACGCCGAGCCCACCGGGCGGGAGTGAACAGCTGCCCAGAAACCCGTTGTGCCCATGTTGTCCGGCTCCCTACTGTGCCGCCATGCCTCGGAAGGTGACGCTCATCCTCATCGACCCGGCGGGTGAGCCGCTCGGCTCGCTTCCCACTTTCACGGTCGAGTCGCCCTGGTGGCCGGAGGTCGGCGACGTCGCGGACGCCGCCCGCGCCACCTGGGGCATCGACGTGGTCGTCCTCAGGGCCATCGGCCCGCCCGACCGGTCGGGTCCACCCGGAGGAGACGTCGCCTATGTCGCCGAAGTGCGATCCGCCTCTCCGCTGCCCGCTCTGGTCCCGGTGGGCGACGAGATCACGACCGACCTCGCGCCCCACCCGCTCCGCGCACCGTGGGCGGTGCCCGGCGGCCCGGCGACCACCACCGCTTGGGCGACGGCGGTGCTGGAGGAGCTGGGTCGTCCACCGACAGGGTTCGTCCTACGGAAGAGCTGGAACCTCTCCGCCATCTGGCAGGTGGAGACCGCTGGGTCGCCGATGTGGCTCAAGCAGCTTCCCGCGTTCTTCGCCCACGAACCGGCTCTCCTGCGCTGGCTCGGTGCGGCGGTGCCCGGTGTGGCGACCGAGCTCGTCAGGGGCGATGGCGCACGTGCCCTGCTCGGGCACGCACCGGGTGAGGACCGCTTCGGCGCCCCGGCGGTGGAGCTTCGCGGGATGCTCACCGACCTGCACCGCATTCAGGCGTACGCCACGGACCGGATCGACGAGCTGCTCGACCTCGGCGTACCCGATCGGCGGAATGACCTGGCGCTCACCGCGATCCAGGACGTGGTGGCGAGGTACGGCCCGATGCTGGAGCGCGCGGTTCGGACGTCACTGGACGCCCTGGTCGATGGCCTACCCGAGCGGTTTGCCAAGGTGGCGGCCTGCGGCGTACCCGACTCGCTCGTCCATGGCGACTTCCAGGGCGGGAACGTCCGGTCCGACGGTCGGCGTCAGGTCATCATCGACTGGGGGGACTCGACGATCGGCGATCCGACCATGGACATCGCCCGGGCGATCGACGGGCTGCCGGACACCGACCGGGCGCCGCTGGTGGGCGAGTGGGCCGCGCGGTGGCGGACCCACACGCCGGGCTGCGAACCGGAGCGGGCCCTCGACCTGATGCTGCCGGTGATCGACCTGCTGTACGCCGTGGTCTACGCGGGGTTCCTCGACCAGATCGAGCCGTCGGAGTGGCCGTACCACCGGGACGACCCGGGGGAGTGCCTGCGCCGTGCGGTATCGCGTCACCTGACCGGCTGACGGTCCAGCGGGCAGTCACCGCAGAGACCTCCGCCGGGCACCCGGTAGTAGAGGCAGCAGGAGGTACGCACGAAGCCGGTCGGCGTGGACACCTCGCCGGTGCCTTCGAGTGGTGGCCGGGCCAGCAGAGTGTCGACAAGGCGGCCGCCGGCGGCTTCGAGGTCGGGCCGCGCTCCGAGGAGTACCCCGACCGACCCGACGAGGGCGGAGGCGGCATTGCCCCACAGCAGGGCGTCGGGAACGTTCACGTGGGTCCGGATCGCTGGGATCAAGCCGACGAGATGGGTCTCCACGACGCCGTGGTGGACCTCCGCGACGATGGCCGAAGGATCGCCGCGCCCGGCGTCCGAGGCTCGTGTCGGTGCCGTCGGTGCCGTCGGTGCCAGGAGTCGCAGTCGCCCACCACTGCGGTGCGGTGCCCACCAGGTGGTGGCGGGTGCGAGGTCCGGCACGCGGTCGGACAGCAGCCCGGACCCCACGACCACCGACCACAGCCGGGCGGCCAGTCCCTGGACGAGGATCGACGCACCAACGCGTTGTTCGTGGGTACGAAGGGACTCCGTGACCTGGTGGACGTAGTCGAGCAGATCGGGGTGTCCGGCGTACAACTCCGCGAGCGGTGGGTCAGACTGCACGTGCGGCACCGTGACGACCGTGAAGTACTCGCCGAGCTCTTCCATCTCGGTGAGAAGCCCCTCGCGGTCCGCGTCCATGGTTCGATTTCACCACGCCGGGGCGCGGTCTCCGTCGCATGAGGGTGCCCTTCATCCCAACGGTGCCTGGATGAGGGGCGCCTTCATCCCATAGGTTCGTACGAAGGGGTCCCTCATCCAATTGGGCCTGAGGTCCACGGGGAGGATCGCGACATGACGGCCGTTCCGGCGACGATGCGCGCGTGGGTGGTCGCTGAACCCGGCCGGCTCACGCAGGTGACACTGCCGGTCCCGCGACCCGCCGACGACGAGCTGCTGGTCCGGGTGGTGGCGTGCGGCGTGTGCCGGACAGATCTGCACGTGCGCGACGGCGACCTTCCGCCACACCGGTCGCCCGTCGTGCCGGGACACGAGGTCGTCGCGCGGGTGGTCGCCATCGGCGCGGACGTCCCTGTCACCTACACCGTGGGCATGCGGGTGGGAGTGCCGTGGCTGCGGCGCACCGACGGGACCTGCACGTACTGCCGGCGGGGCCAGGAGAACCTGTGCCCGCGGTCGACCTACACCGGTTGGGACGCCGACGGTGGCTATGCGGAGTACCTCACCGTTCCGGCGGCCTATGCGTACGACCTGCAGGAGCAGGATTTCGCGGCCTACAGCGACATCGAGCTCGCCCCGCTGCTGTGCGCCGGGATCATCGGCTACCGGGCTCTCCGGCGCGCGGACCTGCCGGCGGGCGGACGGCTCGGCATCTACGGGTTCGGCGGGTCGGCGCATCTCACCGCGCAGGTCGCGATCGCCCAGGGCGCGACGGTCCACGTCCTCACCCGGGCGCCCGAGGCCCAGGAGTTGGCACTCGCCCTCGGCGCCGCCTCGGCCGGCGGCGCCTACGACGCACCACCGGAACCACTCGACGCCGCGATCCTGTTCGCCCCGGTCGGCGACCTGGTGCCGGTGGCGCTCCAGGCGTTGGACCGCGGTGGCACGCTGAGCATCGCCGGGATCTACCTCACCCAGATCCCACCGCTGGACTACGCACGGGATCTCTTCTACGAACGCACCCTGCGAAGCGTCACCGCCAATACCCGGGCGGACGGCCGCGACTCCCTTGCCACGGCCGCCGTCCATCACCTGCAGATATCGGTGAGGCCGTACCCCTTTACCCAGGCGGAGGTCGCCGTCGACGATCTCGCTGCCGATCGGGTCAACGGCGTCGCCGTCCTGGAGCTGGATCCTTAAGCGATAGCCCGCGACCTCAGTCCCAGGTCAGCGCCCCACCGCTCTGGTACTCGATCACCCGGGTCTCGAAGAAGTTCTTCTCCTTCGACAGATCCATCATCTCCGACATCCAGGGAAACGGATTGTCGGTGCTGTCGGAGTCGGTGAAGATCGGAGCCAACCCGATCTGGACGCACCGGCGGTTCGTGATGAAATGCATGTACTGCTCGCACAGCTGGGCGTTGAGCCCGAGCATTCCCTGCCCCATGGTGTCGCGCCCGTACGCCACCTCCAGCTCGCATCCCTCGACCAGCATCCGGCGGATCTCCGCCTGGAACTCCTCGGTCCACAGCCACGGGTTCTCGATCTTGATCTGGTTGATGGCGTCGATGCCGAAGTTGAGGTGGATCGACTCGTCGCGCAGGATGTACTGGTACTGCTCGGCGATGCCGACCATCTTGTTGCGCCGGCCGAGCGAGAGGATCTGTGCGAAGCCGGTGTAGAACCACATCCCTTCGAACACGACGTAGAACGCCACCAGGTCACGCAGGAACGCCTGGTCCTTTTCGGGAGTGCCCGTACTGAACGACGGGTCCTCCAGGTGCTGGGTGTAGTCCAACGCCCACGACGCCTTGTCGGTGATCGACGGGACCTCGCGGTACATGTTGAACAGCTCGCCCTCGTCCAGGCCGAGGCTTTCGCAGATGTACTGGAAGGTGTGCGTGTGCACCGCCTCCTCGAACGCCTGCCGCAGCAGGTACTGCCGGCACTCGGGATTGGTGAGGTGCCGGTAGACCGCGAGGACGATGTTGTTGGCGACAAGCGATTCCGAGGTCGCGAAGAAGCCGAGGTTGCGCTTGAGCATCCGGCGTTCGTCGTCGGTCAGGCGGTTCGCTGCCCCATTCTCATTACTGCGCCACAGCGCGATGTCGGCCTGCATGGACACCTCCGTCGGCATCCAGTGGTTGTTGCATCCGGCGAGGTACTTCTCCCAGACCCAGCGGTACTTCAGCGGGAGGAGTTGGTTGACGTCGGCGCGGGAGTTGATCATCGCCTTGTCGTCGACCTTGACCCGTCCGGCGCCGCGGTCGATCTCGCCGAGCCCGCCTGCGTCGTTCATGCGGAGTTCTCCTTACGTCCGTGGATGGTGCGGTCCTATTGACAGGCTTCGCAGTCCAGGTCGTTGAGGGCGCACACGGCACCCTCCTCGATTCCGGTGGCTGGAGCAGTGACTGGAGCTGTGACCGGCGTGGCGGCGGGGGAGACGGCGTTGAGCTTTCCGTCGGTCCCGCGCAATGTGCTCTTTTCGACATGAGTGGCGCTCTGCGACCGCAGGTAGTACGTCGTCTTCAGT